>JBEKGV010000384.1:0-5132 GCA_050012615.1 Acetobacteraceae bacterium
AACCGGCGGCACAGCGCCTCCAGAGCCGGCACCGCGTCCGCCAATCCGCGCCTCACGGCTTCCTGGGCCAGGCCGGGCGCCTCGTTCTGGCGAGCCCGCGGCAGAACGGCGATCAGTTCGGCGTCGGACAGACGTGACGGATCGAGCGGCGCCCAATCGATCGAGTCCTCGTCGGTCTCGGGCGAAGGCGAGATGCCCGCGCCCGAAAACAGGTCGAGTTGCTCAAAGCCCGACTCGTGGATCGCCGCACCCATGCCCTAACTTCATGCCAGAAATCGTCGCAGGGCAAGTGTCGTGCGCCGCACTGATCCAGCCAATCAGACCATCCAAAGAGATCGCTGTGAGGACACTGATCGCACGAGCCGTAACAGGTCCGCGTCGGGTTTATCGTAAGTCAGCAACCGGGCCATGACGATAAAGGCAAGAGTCAATCTATTCGACGGTTGATATTACGCCGCGCGAACGCGAACGTTGCGTTTTCTTATTGGGTAGACATGCGCCAACCCTTCAGGCGTAACGTCGGAACACACAAGTCCTGGATCAACCTGACCGGGAACCGTCCCGTTACTCGTCGTTCGAGGCAATCGGCAGGTAAAGCGTGAAGGTCGATCCCACGCCGAGCGCGCTGTCGACCGTGATCGCGCCGTTCCAGGACCGCATTATGCCATGGACGACGGACAGCCCGAGGCCGGTCCCTTGTCCGACCGGCTTCGTCGTGAAGAACGGTTCGAAAATGCGTGCCTGGGTCGCCTCGTCCATGCCGCTACCGGTGTCAGCCACCGCGACGCTCAAATAGGGGCGCCCAAACGCGATCGACATCCGATCGGCCGCCGCCGCCGACGGTTCGATCCGCTCCGCCGAGACCGTGACGGTGCCGGTGCCTCGCGTGGCCTGCGCGGCGTTCACCAGAAGATTGGTCAGCACCTGGATCAGTTGCGTCTTATTTACCGCCACGCGGCACCCTCGATACGGGTCAAGCCCCTTTTCACGCACCGTGACCGAGGGCGGCATGAGGCCGCGCACGAAGCTGAGCGCGGCGCATAACTCATCGATCAGATCGAGCTTCGCCAGGACCGGTTCCTCGCGTCGTGCGAAAAGCAGGATATTGCGGACGATTTCGCGCACCTTGCGCACGCCGTCCAGCACGCATTCCAGGTCGGCGCGGGATTCCTCGTCGCCGGGCTGCAGACGATCGCGCACCAGTCCCGGCAAGACCAGCGCCGGTTGCAGCAGGTTGTTGATTTCGTGCGCCACGCCGCCCGCGAGATGGCCCAATGCGGCCAGTTTCTCGCGCTCGCGCTCAACGGCGTCGCGTGCGCGGGCCTCGGTCACATCGACGCGAATGCCAACGATGCCGCCGTCGCTGGTGCGCCGCTCGACGACCTTCAGCCAGCGCCCGTTGGCCAGCTGCTGTTCGAGGTGCGGGGACCCGGCGGACCGGTGCCGGGCCATCCGCTCGGCGACCCAGTCATCGAGACTTTGTCCATCGGGGACGACGGTGCCCCGTTTGGCACTGCTGCGCAAAACCTCTTCGAAGCTGACACCCGGGACCATCAGGTCCTCAGTGAGGCTGTAAATTTCGCCAAAGCGTTTGTTGCACAGCACGAGGCGGTCTTCGGCGTCATGGAGGATGAAGCCTTCCGGAATGGCTTCGATGGCATCGACCAGCCGGATGCGCGCGCGCGTGGCCTCCCGTTCGGCCAGTTCCGCGCGACGCACCGCATCGTTCATCGCGGCTTCGTGGATAATCCGTGCGGTGATGTCCGTTCCGGTGCCGCGATAGCCGGCGAATTCACCGGTCCCCGGGTCGAAATATGGCTTCCCGCTCATATGCCAGAAGCGCGCCGGCTGACCGGCCAACGCCACCCGATGCACCGCGCCATGAAAGTCGCCGCGGGCGTCGATCGTTGCGCGAAGCGTCTCCATCCCGGCGCGGTCGAAGCCAAGTTCAACCAGATCGCCGAACGCGCGGCCATCGATCAAAGCCCAGGGAATGCCGGAGGTGTCGGCGAATCGCTTCGAGACAAAGGTGAAGCGGTGGTCCGCATTGGTCTCCCACAGCCAGTCGCTCGCGATATCGGCCAGGTCGCGGTGCCGCGCCTCGCTCGCGGCCAGCGTCAGCATGCTGTCAGCTGCGTGGGGATGCAGATCGATGCGCTCTCGTGACAGTGTCACCGCGACCGGATCGCCCGCGATGGGCGTGGCTTGCGTCGCAACGTAGCCTTCGGAAGCTGCCGTGATGCCGTTGTTAAGCGGGCCGTTGCGGGGCAGGCCGGTGGTGGCAACCAGGGTGGCATACGACTCAGCCGGTTTTCACCAGCAGCTTATCGATGGCGGCCAGTAGGTCCTCGCGATCGAACGGTTTTTCGAGGAATGCGTCGGCCTTTATTCGGGCCAGCCGCAAAGCGCTCTCGGCCGACAGTCCCGCGCCACCGCCGGAGATCGCGATCACCCGCGGCCGGTTCGGCAGGCTATTCAGCTGGCCCAGTATGTCGGCGCCATCGACGTCGGGCATCAGCATGTCGGTGATTACCAGGTCGAAGTGGCGCGTCCGCATCAGTTCCAGGCCGCTGGCACCAGTTTCGGCCGCTGTCACGTTATGTCCCGCGCGTGTCAGCATGGACACCACGGTACGCCGCACACCGGCCATATCATCGATCAGCAATATCTCGGTCACGGCGTTCCCTCCTGGTTGCATTCGTCATGGCCTGGGCGAGGCGTTCCAACTGTCACGACACGTTGTCGAGGCTGGTGGTCCGGTTCACCGGTGGCGTGACGGCCGGTGCGCGCCGCGAATTTCACGCGGCCTCCTTCAACCCGAGCCGCACCAAAGTGTGCGCGGCGTAGGTCAGATGCTCATGGCCCAGAGGTAATTGCAGGTGGACACCGGCGTTGGTGGCATCCACGAACCGCGCCCGCATCGACCGGTCGAAACCGTCGATCCGCAATTCCACCGAGGCCCCCGCGGCCGCGATAAAAGGCCCAACGAACAGCGCGGTGCCCGGCGACATCCGGGTTACCCGTCCGCTGATCGTTTTGCCATCCAGGATTACCGTCGCGGAGCTGTTCATTTCGTATGTCAACAGTTTCTCGCCATCGCGAAGCTCGCCCAACGCGGCCAGGAAGTCCTTCACCTCGTCGCTGAGTGTCGTTGACTCGGTGGACAGGCTCGCAGCGGTACGCCTGACTTCCGACGCGGTCTCGCCATTGCCGCTGACCGTGCCCTTCACACGTTCCATGCTCTGCGCCACGTTGGCGGTACTGCCTGAAACCAGCTCGACGCTGCGGGCGATTTCCTGCGTCGCGGCGGCCTGCTGCACCACGGCGGAGGCGATGGTCAACGCGATCTCGTTAACTTGCCGAACCGTTCCGGCTATGCCCTGAATTGCCTCCGCGGCGCGCACCGTCGCCGCCTGGATCGCGCCGATCTGACCGCCGATCTGCTCGGTCGCCTTCGCGGTCTGCGCTGCCAGCGATTTCACTTCCGACGCGACGACCGCGAAGCCTTTGCCCGCGTCACCCGCGCGCGCCGCCTCGATCGTGGCATTGAGCGCGAGCAAATTGGTCTGGCCGGCGATGCTGCTGATCAAGTCGACCACCGTGCCAATTTGCTCGGCGGCGGCGCGAAGTTCGGCGACCTTGGCAACGACCTCTTCGGACTGCTGCATCGCCGCGGTCGAGATCCGCTGCGACTCGCTGGCCTGACGACCGATTTCGCCGATCGAGGCCGACAGTTCCTGCGACGCCGCCGCGACCGTTTGTACCGTTTGCGCGGTCTGCTCGACCTCGGTCAACACGAGCGTGGTCTGGCTGCCGGTTTCGGTCGCGGACTGCTCCAGCGCGGTGGAACTTTGCGACATGTTGGCTGACGCTTGCGTCAAGGTGGAGAATACGCCTTCGACGCTGCGGCCGAAGAAGCCGACAAGCTGACCGATTTCTTCCTGGCGCCGTGCCTGAATCCCCTGTTCCCTGGTTTGCTTTTCTTCGAGATCGTATTTGCTGATCGCGTCCTGCTTGAACACTTCCACCGCACGCGCCATGGCGCCGATTTCATCGGTGTTTTCGCGCGCCGGCACCTCGACCAGGCGGTCGCCGCCGGCGAGCCTGGTCATCGCGTCAGTCATGCCGGCCAGCGGACGCGTGATGCCGCGGCCGATCAGCAGCGCGAGCGCGGCGCCGATCAGCAGCGCGGCGGCAGCCACGATCCCTTGCAGCCACGAGGAGTTGACGACGATGGCGGCGCTGTCCGCGCTGGCGATATCGAAAGCTGTCTTTAACGATGTGTTGGCGCCGTCAAGCTGCTGCTCCATCGATAGGATTTGCGGCCGTAACGTCTGTTCGGAGAGATCGACTGATGCCAGCCGGGCGGCGGAGAATCCTTTGAAGTCGGTCTCATATGCCGTCAATGCCGTTTGTACGGGTGCGATGAGTGCGACGACATCCGGGCCGGCGATGCCCTTCAGGGCACCGAGCGCGGCCCGGGCCTTCTCACTGTTGACCCTGAAGGTCTCCGGGCCGGCCTTATCCGACGTCGCCATGAACCGCCAGTTCGCCACCCGGACCAGCAGAATCGCCGCGTTGGCGTTGGCGGCCGCTTCCGCCACGGCAGGGTCGTGTGCCGCTACCGCTGCCTCCACCAGGTGAGCGCTCGCCGCGGTCAGGGTGTCGCCGCCGGTGAATAACGCGGCCCGCCGCTCCTCCGTGGTTTTGATCAGGCCGCTGAAGCTCGCCAGTGCCTCGCGGTGTGCATGCAGCACGGTCTGCACGCCTGCATACGTACGGCGACGTTCTTCCGAAATCGTCGCCTGGCCGGCGGCGGAGAGCAGTCCGTCGACGGCCGCCAGGTTATCTGTCGCGTCCTTGAAGTCGGCGCCATCGATCCGCATGCGGGTTTCCGCCCGGCGCATCGCCTCCAGCCGGCCCGCGGCGTCCAGCACGCGCGCGACGTTGCCGGCCAGCGCGGTCATTTTGCCGGCTTCGGTGCCCACGCCGGACAATTGGTAGATGCCGAATCCCGCCAGCACGAGACTCAGCAGGATCAGTGTGCCGAAACCGATCGCTATGCGCGTACTGACATTGAATCGCTGGAAACCCATGAAACCCTCAAGGTGCTGGTCGCGAGTCCGGTGCGG
>JBEKGV010000385.1:0-5129 GCA_050012615.1 Acetobacteraceae bacterium
GGGCGTCTTCGTCGAACAGTTCGGTGAGCTTCTTCATCATCGTGCCACCCAGTTCCTCGGCGTCGACGATGGTCACGGCGCGTTGATAGTAACGGGTGACGTCGTGGCCGATGCCAATGGCGATCAACTCGACCTGGTCGCGGTTCTGGATGTCGCGGATGACTTCGCGAAGATGCTTCTCCAGATAGTTGCCCGGATTCACCGACAGCGTCGAATCATCGACCGGTGCGCCGTCCGAGATGACCATCAGGATACGGCGATGCTCGGGTCGAACCAGCAGGCGCCGATACGCCCACAACAGCGCCTCACCGTCGATGTTCTCCTTGAGCAGGCCTTCCCGCAGCATCAGTCCGAGGTTCTTACGCGCCCGCCGCCAGGGCGCATCCGCCGCCTTGTAAACGATGTGCCGCAAATCGTTCAGCCTGCCGGGATTGCGCGGCTTGCCGTCCTGCACCCATTTCTCCCGGCTCTGTCCACCCTTCCAGGCACGCGTGGTGAAGCCGAGGACCTCGACTTTAACCGCGCACCGCTCCAACGTGCGAGCCAGGATATCGCCGCACATCGCCGCCACCGTGATCGGCCGGCCGCGCATGGAACCGGAGTTGTCGATCAACAACGATACGCACGTATCGCGGAACTCCATATCGAGTTCACGCTTATACGAAAGCGCCAGCAACGGATTGACGACAACACGCGACAAACGCCCGGCATCGAGCATGCCCTCGTCGAGATCGAACTCCCACGCGCGGGTTTGTTGCGCGAGTAACTTCCGCTGCAGCCGGTTGGCGAGTTTCGAGATCACACCTTGCAGATGCTGCAACTGTTGATCGAGTTGCTGACGCAGCCGGGAAAGTTCATCCGCGTCGCATAATTCCTCGGCGTCGATTTCCTCATCGTGCGCACGGGTATAAGCGCGGTAGGCACCCTCGGCGTCAGGTCCGCCACGGTCGCGGCGCGGCTGCGGACCGCCTGGCCGGTCATCGCCTTCAGCGACCGCGGCTTCGTCCTCGGAATCCGAGCCGTCGTCGTCCGCGGCTTCACCTTCCATTTCTTCCGGATTGGCGCCGAGCATCGATTCCGATTCAGATTCGGATTGACCGTCGCCCTGCTCGGAATTTTCCTGCTGGCCGGATTGTTCGCCGCCGTCCTCACCGTCCTCGGTGTTGTCGTCAGGTTCCGACTCAACCTCGGCCTCCGCGAGATCCAGCGCGGCGAGCAATTTCCGGGCGGCACGCGAAAACGCGTTCTGGTCGGCGCGCGCCTCGGTCATTTCGGTCAGCGCCGCGTCGGCATTGTCACCCAATGTCTCACGCCACATCGAGAGAATGCGTTGCGCTGAATCTGGCACCTGTTCGCCGGACAAGCGTTCGCGAGCGAGCAGAGCCAGTGCCTTGTCGATCGGCATCTGGTCCTTCCGCGTCATGCGGTCGAAGCCTTCCTGCTCGCACTCCTCAGCCAGTTTCGCACGCAGGTTCGAGTGCACGCCGGCCATGTGTTGCGCGCCGACAACCTCGACCCGCACTTGTTCCAGCGCGTCGTAAGCATCTTTCGCCTCGCGCCGTGCCGGCATGCGCTGCGCGTGCACGCGGTCGTCATGATAGCGGAGCCGTAACGCGATCGCATCGGACTGGCCGCGCAGGCGAGCCATCTCGGCCGGGGGCAATGCGCGTGTGGGCAGCGGCAGGCGCGCGCGTTTGCCCGAGACGCCCGATGGGCCTGGCTGAAAGGCGACCTGCACGTCCGATTGCTCGGCGATGGCGCGCAGCACACCGGCGGTCGCGCGCTTGAATTCCTCGGCCCGCGCGTTCTCTTTGTTCGCCGTCCCGCTCATTCTATTAGCACCGCTCCGCTGTGGGGACTATTAGCACCGCTCCGCTGTGGGGATCAGTTGAACTTCCGGGTCGTGAAGCCGCTCGAGGGGATATCTTCGTTGAAGCAGCGCTGATAATACTCAGCCACGGTGGAACGTTCCGCTTCGTCGCATTTGTTCATGAAGGTCACACGGAACGCGAAACCGACATCGCCGAAGATGCGGGCGTTTTCGGCCCAGGTGATGACGGTGCGCGGGGACATGACGGTGGAGATGTCGCCGTTGATGAACCCGGCGCGGGTCAGGTCGGCCAGCGCGACCATGCTCTCGACACGCTTTTTCGTCGCCGCGTCCTTCGGGTCGATGCCCATCTTCGACAATACGATCCCCGTCTCCATCGCGTGCGGCAAGTAATTCAGTGTCGCAACGATGTTCCAGCGGTCCATCTGACCTTGGTTGATCTGCTGTGTGCCATGATACAGACCGGTCGTATCGCCCAGACCCACCGTGTTGGCGGTGGAAAACAACCGGAATGAGCGATGCGGCCGAATGACGCGGTTCTGATCCAGCAACGTCAGCTTGCCTTCGACTTCCAGTACGCGCTGGATCACGAACATCACGTCGGGACGACCGGCATCGTATTCGTCGAACACCAGCGCGCAGGCATGTTGTAACGCCCACGGAAGGATACCTTCGCGGAATTCGGTGATCTGCTTGCCGTCTTTCAAAACGATCGCGTCTTTGCCGATCAGATCGATACGGCTGATGTGGCTGTCCAGATTGACCCGAATACAGGGCCAGTTGAGGCGGGATGCGACCTGCTCGATATGGGTCGATTTGCCGGTCCCATGGTAACCCTGGATCATCACGCGGCGGTTGTGGGCGAAGCCCGCGACAATCGCGAGCGTTGTCTCCCGATCAAATTTATAGGATGTATCAAGGTCGGGCACGTGTTCGGTGCGGACCGAAAACGCTGGCGCCTCCAGGTCGACGTCGATGTCGAACTGCTCGCGGACCGACACTTTGGTGTCCGGCAGGTCGATCGCGGAGGTCGGGCGTGGTTCCACGGCGTCATTCATAGGCCAAAGTATCCTGTTACGATTTTGGGAAAGTTTACGCCGATCGCCCGCCCACGCAAGGCCAGCAGCCTTCTGGTCCGGAAGCCGATCCGCGCGGTTGACTGTTCGACCACGGTCCTTGCTTGTCCGTTCCGGTTTCTCTGTTCGCGCGCTAACCGGCGGACGCCAATCTGGGTTCCGCCACGAGGCGGGTGCGCAGCGTCGCATAAGCGAGATTAATGGTTTTCAGACGTTCCTCGGCGTCCCGGCTGCCGCCATTCGCATCCGGATGGTGCCGTTTCGCGAGTTCCTTATATCGTGACTTCACCGCGTCCAGCGTGGTTGGCCAGGTCAGGCCGAGCGTCATCAAAGGTTCGCGCAAATCGCCCGGTGTATCTTCGCCATTGCGAGGGCGCGACCTGTTGACGCCGCCGCTGGCCAGGATGTGCAGCGGATCGCGCAGCACCTCGTCCTCCCAGGCGGCGGAGCCAAGCCGGCCAAGCGGCCAGGATGGACGCTGCCAGGCGGTGTCGGAGCGAAGCTCCTGCTCGAATTCCGCCGGAGACATCCCTTTATAGTAGTCCCAGGTGCTGTTGTAGGCGCGCACATGTTCCAGGCAGAACCACCAGTACTCACGCAGGTTCCGGCGCGATTTGGGTGCCCGGTATTCGCCCGGCGCCCCGCAACTGGGCATGTCGCAACACCGCCCCGGAGCGGCCGGGTCGGGCGCGTAGGCCCGGGCTCGGACAGGTCGGCGCGACATGGTCCGACTATGATCATCCCGGAAGGGTATTGGCAATGGGAAAGGCCTCGGGTTAGCTCTGCGCATGGATGGAAATCGCGCCGATCGTTTACGGGCGACGCTCACCGCGGAGTTCACGCCCGAGGTGCTGCGGATAACCGACGACAGCGCGCACCACGCCGGTCATGTGGGTGCCCAGGGCAGCCTCGGCCAGACCCATTACAGCGTCCTGGTGGTGAGCAAAGCATTCGAGGGCATGACCCGGGTGGCACGATCGCGGGCGGTCCACGCCGCGCTCGCCGGAGAGTTCGGAGCGGTCGAGGCCGGTGGCATGCACGCGCTGGCGTTGACGCTGCGCACTCCGGAGGAGCACCTCGCCCGCACCCCCGCTGGTCGCACTTAGGCCGGAAGTTAGTTCCATCCTACCCGTCATGCTCGGGCTTAACCCCTACCCGTCATGCTCGGGCTTGACCCGAGCATCTGTAGCGGCACCGCCAGCAATATCGTCCCAACCGAAATCCGGCACAGCTCGTCCGCCCATCAATCCAGCCGTCTGCATATACCCAACCACAACACCTTGCGCCTGGGTGACAATCTACCCACAATAAGTGGAAGACGTGCCACGGATTCGGGGCCGCCCGATAAACGGAGCAACACCAAATGGGGTTCTTTTAATGGACGGAATGTCTCGCGCCGACGACGAACATCCTGTCCGCTTCGACCTGCTCACGGAAAACCCCGTCTACAAGCCATTCCGCTATCCCTGGGCTTATGAGGCGTGGCTGACCCAGCAACGCGTTCACTGGCTGCCCGAGGAAGTCCCGCTGGCCGATGACGTGAAAGACTGGCACCGCAATCTGCGCGATTCCGAGCGCAACCTGCTGACGCAGATTTTCCGCTTCTTCACCCAGGCGGATGTGGAAGTGAACAACTGCTACATGAAGCACTACGCGAGGGTGTTCAAACCCACCGAAGTGCTGATGATGCTGTCGGCGTTCTCCAATACCGAAACGATCCATATCGCCGCTTACAGCCATCTGCTGGACACGATCGGCATGCCGGAAATCGAGTACCAGGCCTTCATGAAATACAAGCAGATGAAGGACAAGTACGATTTCATGCAGGGCTTCAATGTCGATTCGAATTTCGACATCGCCCGCACGCTCGCCGCTTTCGGCGCGTTCACCGAAGGGCTGCAGCTATTCGCCTCGTTCGCCATCCTGCTGAACTTTCCGCGCTTCGGAAAAATGAAAGGCATGGGCCAGATTATTTCATGGTCCGTCCGCGATGAGACATTGCACTGCGATTCGATCATCCATTTGTTCCGGACCTTCGTGCGGGAGAATCCCGAACTCTGGAACGAGGAACTGAAACGAGAACTTTACCTGACCTGCGCCACGATCATCGAACACGAAGACGCGTTCATCGATCTCGCCTTCGAGCAGGGACCGGTCGAGGGACTGACCGCCCGCGAAGTCAAGGAATACATTCGCTATATCGCCGATAGGAGACTGATACA
>JBEKGV010000386.1:0-5109 GCA_050012615.1 Acetobacteraceae bacterium
ACGCGGAAATTTCCGGACGCGGTGCTGGAAACGCTCGACGCGATTCTGCTGACTGAAATCTCGCCCGAGCTGATCCCGGCGGGCGAAGGCGAAACGCCGCAAAGCACCGAGGCGAAGATCGGTCCCTACGCGCTGCAGGACTTCACTCTGTTTTATACGCTGCGCCACGGCTTCCTGCCGTCGAAAATCGCCTTCATGGCGTTGCACGCATGGGAGGATGCGGCACGTGGCGAATGGCCCGTGCATTTCCGGCCGGAGCAGCGGAAGGCCTACGACCTCGCGACAATCCGCCATTGGATGGAGGTGTTCCTGCAACGGTTCTTCGCGTTCAGCCAGTTCAAGCGGAGCGCGATGCCGAATGGTCCGAAGGTGAGCGCGGGCGGCTCGCTTTCGCCGCGCGGCGACTGGCGAGCGCCGTCGGACGGCAACGCCGCGGTTTGGTTGGCGGATTTGGAGAAGAATGTGCCAAATGGGTAAAATCGCATCTGGACTGGTGCTTAAGACCAGATCGGGCTTATCTGTTTGTGTTCGTCAGGGAACGATGGACGCGGAAATTTCGAAAAATATGCAGATCGAGGTGTTCGAGTTTATGAGCCAATCTGCAATTTCAATTGGCCGCGTGCGTTTCGACTGGCTGAAGCATTACCACTAAGGCACCAAGATCGTAAACACCGTGACGCAATCTTAGTATTTTAGTGGTAAAGCTAAACGGACGCCAATACAAAACACGGAAGTATCAGGTCGCACCTAACAGGCATTCGCAAGGGTCACGAAGCGTCAATGTTCTCCTTTGAACATCGCCTCATGGCCTTCAATACGTATTTGATACGGATCGTGACCCAGGACATCGGCCGGCCGTCTCCGCAAGTGCGCCGGACTGTCCACCATCCTCACCGCCGATCGCCGGCTCTCACCGGGCGCCGCGAACCCATTCGTCGCCAGCCCGCCAAAGACTTGGCCCCGACGCGCACGTCGTCCCAGCTGGTATGCCTAATTTGTGACCAGCCGACAGTGATGAATTCGTCATCAGTCCGCGCTCCAATCGCCCCAGTGGCAGCATAATCGCCCAACATATCAAGATCATGGGGACGAAATATGCGTCACGTTCATGTTGGCACGCCGCTTGCTGGTCAGGTCCTGGCTACCCGCCGACGGGGACGTCAACGATACCAACCAACAGGGACAGGCAGCATGAACCCGATCCAACCTGAGCTTTCCGGCCCTCGTCTTTCTCGTCGAGGCCTCGTCCGTCTTGGCACGGCCGCGGCCACAGTCGCCGCGGTAGGCGGCATCCGCGCACTCTCGACGCCCGCTATCGCGCAAGACACCGGGCCGATCAAAATCGGTATCCTGCATTCACTCTCAGGCACGATGGCGATCAGCGAGACCACGCTGAAAGACGTCATGCTTATGTTGATCGAAAAGCAAAACGCCGCCGGCGGCGTGCTCGGCCGCAAACTGGAACCAGTGGTGGTCGATCCGGCCTCGAACTGGCCGCTGTTCGCCGAAAAAGCCCGGCAATTGATTTCCCAGGAGAAATGCGCCGCGACATTTGGCTGCTGGACCTCGGTTTCGCGCAAATCCGTTCTGCCGGTGTTCGAGGAACTGGACAGCATCCTGTTCTATCCGGTGCAGTACGAAGGCCAGGAATGCAGCCGCAACGTGTTTTACACCGGCGCCGCGCCGAACCAGCAGGCGATCCCCGCCGTCGACTATCTGTGGACCGAGAACAACGTGAAGCGCTGGGTCCTTGCTGGCACCGACTACGTCTATCCGCGCACGACCAATCAGATCCTTGAGGCTTACCTTAAAAGCAAGGGCGTCGCCCCCGACGACATCATGATCAACTACACGCCGTTCGGCCATTCCGATTGGCAGAACATCGTCGCCTCGATCAAAAAGTTCGGCAGCGCCGGCAAGAAGACCGCCGTCGTCTCAACGATCAATGGTGACGCCAACGTGCCGTTCTACAAGGAACTCGGCAACCAGGGCATCAAAGCGACCGACATCCCCGTGGTCGCCTTCAGCGTCGGTGAGGAAGAGCTTGCCGGCATCGATACGAAGCCGCTGGTCGGTCACCTCGCCGCGTGGAACTATTTCGAGAGTGTGGATACACCAGAAAACAAAGCATTCATCGACGAGTGGCACACATTCACCAAGAATCCGAAACGTACCACCAACGATCCGATGGAAGCGCACTACATCGGGTTCAACCAGTGGGTGAAAGGTGTGGAGAAAGCCGGCACGGTCAACGCCGACGCGGTGATCGACGCGCTGATCGGCGTCTCGGTGCCTAATCTTTCAGGCGGGTATTCGACGATCATGCCGAACCATCACATCACCAAACCGGTGTTGATTGGTGAGATCCAGGCGGATGGCCAGTTCAACATCGTCTCGCAGACACCGGGTCTTTTGGTCGCCCAGGAGTGGTCGCCTTACGTGGCGGATACCAAGGATCTAATCGGCGATTGGCGCAAGCCCCTGAGCTGCGGCGCATTCAACGTGAAGACCAAAATCTGCACATCCGGAAAAAAAGCCTGATTTCCGGCGACTGATACCCGGCGATTTCCGGGTTGTGCGAGGGGGAGGGGCGGTTGCATCCTCCCGGCCGTCCCTCCCTCGCTTTCAGGCGTGTGTCACGAGAGAAAACCATGCCCCGCAGCCTCGCACTCATCCTTCTCGTCGCAGTATGGCTCTTCCCTGGGCCTGGCCGCGCCGAGACGGCGGAGGAGGCATACGCGGCCTTCGCCACGCCGAATTTCGATGCGATCCGCGACGGTGTGATGGCGCTGTCGGTGTCCGGGGATCCGCGTGCACTGATCGTGATTACCGCACTGCACGATGGCAGGCTTTACGTTCGGCCGGACAAAGTCCTGTTCATTAAAAACGATGACGGAACTTTCGTCGACGCCTTGACCGGCGCGGCAGCCGATGTCCCCGCCGGCGCGCTGAAGCCGGTTCGCGTCAACAACGGCGTGCGCGAAGCCGTCAACGCCGCACTGGGCGTGCTGCGTCTGTTCTCGCCGGATGCTTCGACAAGACTAACTGCCGCGGAAGCCGTCTTCCGCGCCCGCGATCCGGCGGCATTGCCGGCATTGGACCGCGCCCTGGCGAAAGAAACCGATCCGGACGTCAAAACCCGTCTCGAGCAGGCCCATGCCGCCGCCGTTTTGTCTTCGTCGGACACCTCCGACGCTGACCGGCTCAACGCCATCTCGATCATGCGCGCTCGCGGCGACATCGAAGCACGCAGTACGTTGGGCAATCTGACCGGTCAAACGCCCGCGGTCGCCGCCGCCGCCGCCTCGGCCATCACGGCGATCGATCGCAGCCTGCAACTTTGGTCGGTCCTGGAGAGCGTTTATTACGGCATCAGCCTTGGCTCCGTTCTGCTGCTCGCCGCCGCGGGTCTGGCGATCACGTTCGGCGTGATGGGCGTGATCAACATGGCGCACGGCGAGATGGTGATGATCGGCGCCTATGTCACTTTCATGGTGCAGCAGAGCATCAGGGCGTATTTGCCTTCGATTTATCCAGCCAGTCTGCCGATCGCCATTCCGATGGCCTTCATCGTCGCCGGTCTGATCGGTATCGCCATCGAGCGCACGTTGATCCGCTGGCTCTATGGCCGGCCGCTGGAGACACTGCTTGCCACCTGGGGCTTGTCGCTGGTGCTGCAACAGGCGGTAAGGTCGATTTTCGGCGCCGCCAATCGTGACGTCGACACGCCCGATTGGATGAGCGGCGCCACTCAATTGGGCGGCCTGACCCTGACCTGGAACCGAATGTATATCATTCTGTTCGCGATCGTCGTTCTGGCCGCTTTGATGGCCGCGCTGCGTTTCACCTCGCTCGGTCTGCGCATGCGCGCGGTGACGCAAAACCGCCGGATGGCGGCGGCGATGGGGATCCGGACACCGTGGATCGATGCGCTGACCTTCGGTCTTGGCTCCGGCGTCGCCGGCATGGCCGGGGTGGCTCTGAGCCAGATCGACAATGTCTCCCCCAACCTTGGACAGAGCTATATCATCGACAGTTTCATGGTCGTGGTGTTCGGCGGTGTCGGCAATCTCTGGGGCACCACCGTCGGCGCTTTGACCTTGGGGATCATCAACAAGTTCCTGGAGCCGGTCGCCGGCGCCGTCCTTGGCAAAATTGTCGTGCTGGTCATGCTGATCCTGTTCATCCAACGGCGCCCACGCGGCATGTTCCCGCTGAAGGGACGGGCGGTGGAGGCATGATCAGCCAGCGCGTCTCCACTCTGACGATCGTCCTGGTGCTTGGCGGGGCCATCTTGCTGGCACTGCTCAATCAGTTCACGCCAGAGGCATCGGCGGTGCATGTCCCGGCATATGTCATCGCGCTGGTGGGAAAATATCTTTGCTTCGCGATGCTGGCGCTGGCGGTCGACCTGGTGTGGGGATTTGGCGGCATCCTGCCTCTGGGCCATGCCGCGTTCTTCGCCTTGGGTGGCTACGCGATGGGCATGTACCTGATGCGCCAGATCGGCACCCGAGGCGTTTACGGCAACGCCGAATTACCGGACTTCATGGTGTTCCTGGGTTGGAAAGATCTGCCATGGTACTGGCATGGCTTCGAATGGTTTCCGTTCGCGGCATTGATGGTGGTACTGGTGCCGGGCATCCTGGCGCTGGTGTTTGGTTATCTCGCGTTCCGGTCGAGGGTTACCGGCGTTTACCTATCGATTATGACGCAGGCACTGACCTATGCGCTGCTGCTCGCGTTCTTTCGCAACGACATGGGATTCGGCGGCAATAACGGCCTGACCGACTTCAAGGACGTCCTGGGTTTCAACGTGCAGGCGGACAGCACCCGCTCCGGCCTGCTGGTGCTGTCGGCGCTGTTCCTGTGCGGCGCGTTCCTCGTGGCGCGCTTCGTTGTTCTGTCCCGATTCGGCAAGATCCTGATCGCGGTGCGCGACACCGAATCTCGCACCCGTTTTCTTGGTTACCGGCCGGAGTCCTACAAACTTGTCGTTTGGGTCCTGTCCGCCGTGATCGCCGGCATCGGCGGCGCGCTGTACGTGCCGCAGGTCGGCATCATCAATCCGGGCGAGTTCTCGCCAGCCAACTCCATCGAAGCCGTCAT
>JBEKGV010000387.1:0-5103 GCA_050012615.1 Acetobacteraceae bacterium
GTTCTGGAACAGTCCCCACACGATCCGTTATGGGATCGGTGAGATCCTTTACGGTTGGGAGGAGATCGGAGCGTTCCGTTTCGCTCGATCGCCGGTTGGGCTGGCCAGGGTCATTTCTCGGACAGTCATCACGACGTTTGGCCGGGATTTCGCCACGGCGTCCACACTGTTTCATCGCGAGACGGCGCCGGGCAAGGACGGCCGCCAGCAGCAAACATGGGCTCGGTTCGAGGACGGCTGGCACATCGTGGCAGCGCATGTCAGCGTGATTCCGGCGCCGGGTTAGTCAACCGGCCCGAACCATGGCACAGTCCGCCCAATGCAACGGCTGTGGAGGAAACCATGCAAGGCGTCGTATTTCATGGTGAGCGCGATCTTGAAATCATGAACTTCCCCGACCCGAGGCCGGGAGCGGGAGAGGTCGTGGTGGAAATGAAGGCGTCGGGCATGTGTGGTTCGGATCTGCACCAGTATCGCCGCCCGAAAGCCGGTCGCGGGGCGAACGCCACCGGACTGCCACCCAATCCGAACCCGACGATCGCCGGTCACGAACCTTGCGGCGTGGTCGCCGCGATCGGGCCCGACGTGTTGCCCGCCGAGGCGAAGATCGGTCAGCGCGTGATGGTGCACCACTATCAGGGCTGCACCCAGTGCGATCATTGCCGGTCCGGCTGGCAGCAATTGTGTCAACAGGTTCCGGTGAAAGTTTACGGCTCCAACTCACACGGCGGTCATGCGAAATACTTGTTGGTGCCTGCCAACACGCTGGTGCCGCTGGCGGACGAACTGTCGTTCTCGGCCGGAGCGGCGATTGCCTGCGGCTCCGGGACTGCCTATGGCGCGCTGCGACGGATGAATATTTCCGGGCGCGACACGATCGCGATTTTTGGTCAGGGGCCGGTCGGGCTCGCCGGCACGCAGTTCGCGAAAGCGATGGGCGCCCGCGTGATCGCACTCGACGTCAACCCGCAACGGCTGGCGCGCGCGAAGGAGTTCGGTGCAGACGAAGTTGTCGACCCCGGCTCCAACGATCCGATCGCGGCGATCAAGGAGCTGACCGGCGGCCGCTACGCCGATCTGACGTTGGATACGTCCAGCAATTCGGATGCGCGATTGAATGCCATCCGCTCGACCAAAGTCTGGGGAACGATGTGCTTTGTCGGGGAAGGCGGCGATGTCAAGATCGACGTCAGTCCGCATCTGTTGCGCCGGCAGATGACCTTGGTCGCATCATGGACTTTTTCCAATATCATACAGGCCGAATGCGCTCGGTTTTGCGTCGAGCGCAAGGTCGATGTGGACCGGTTGTTCACGCACCGGTGGAAGCTGGAACAGGCGGATGAGGCGTACAAGCTGTTTGATAAGCAATCCGACGGCAAGGGCGTCTTTCTGATGTGATACCGTCCTCAACCACGTCATGGCCGGCCACCGAGCCGGCCATCTATCGCAGCACAGTGCCGCGACAGGTCCCCCGGACGAGCCGGGGGATGACGTGTCGGGTGCACGTACCGATCGGCCAGGCAATTTGGCGATTGGTATGACTACGTTACAGCTTTACACAGCGCTTGGCGAGCATGGACTGATTGTCGGCAGTTCCGGCAATGTCAGCGAGCGGACCGATCGCGGCATGGTGATCACTCCGTCCGGCGGCTCACCCGATGCCATGCGCCAGAGCGGCATGGCGCAGGTGACGCTGGATGGATCGAGGTTGAACGACGCGACACCATCCAGCGAGTGGGAAATGCACGCGGCGATCTATCGCGGTTTCCCCGACGCGGCCTGTGTTGTCCACACGCACGCCGACGCTTGCACGGCGCTTGCCAGTCTCAATCGGGAACTGCCGCCGTTTCATTACATGGTCGTGCAGTTCGGCGGCCCCAATGTCCGTTGTGCTCCGTATGTGACTTTCGGCACGCCGGCCCTCGCCGCGCAGGCGGTGAAAGCTATGAAGAGCCGGTCGGCTTGCCTGTTGGCCAACCACGGAATGATCCTTTACGCGCGCGATACGGATGAGGCGTTGGCAAGGGCGCTGTTGCTGGAGGCGTTGTGCCGGCAATATCTTTTGGCTTTATCGGCGGGAAGGCCCAGGTTGCTATCGGCGCAAGAGATCAGGGCCGCCAAGGAACGGTTCAAGACTTATGGGCCTCGCAAGGATGGTCCGAAGGCTTAGCCAGCGATCCTATCGAGGCCCGGTGGCTGCAGCGACCCCCGACCCAACGGTGACTTGTGAAGTAAGCCTTCGGACAGCCGCAAGCACCTCCTGATGAACGGCCTCCGGCACCCTTGCCGCATCTACCAGCACACATCTCGGCTGAGCCGCGATCGCGCGGAAGCCCTCATTCACGCGCAGGTGAAATGCGTCGCTCAGGCGTTCA
Organism: Acetobacteraceae bacterium; assembly: GCA_050012615.1. Lineage (GTDB taxonomy): Bacteria > Pseudomonadota > Alphaproteobacteria > Acetobacterales > Acetobacteraceae > Rhodopila. The sequence goes on from JBEKGV010000387.1 coordinate 2,376, forward strand.
TACCGATCACTGTTGTCGCCTCGGCGGCTTAGCCGCTCCACCGCGACGGCCCGGGGTACGTCAAGCACGATCGTCAGGTCGGGGATCATGTTGATGATCGCCGCCAACGTCTTGATCATGGCGAGGTCCACGCCCTGTCCGTAGCCCTGATACGCCATGGTCGAATCGTGGAAGCGGTCGCAGACGACCCAGGTGCCGGCCTCGATCGCCGGACGGATCGTTTTGGCGACGTGCTCCATCCGCGCGGAGACATGCAACATGGTTTCGGTCCGGGCGTTCCAGTCGATCCGGCCGGACAATAAAATTTCGCGCAGGAACTCCGCGCCCGGAGCACCGCCTGGTTCTCGGGTACGCAAAACCGGAAGCCCAAGACCACATAGCGCATCGGCCAGCAATCGCGCCTGTGTCGATTTACCGGCGCCCTCCCCGCCCTCCATCGTGATCAGCCGCCCGTGCGCCACCGCTCCTGGGCGGCCGAGCGGCACGTCGCCCAAATGCCCGCGTGCCATTATCCGCCGGACACGTAGTGCGATACGACCGCGAGGCCGCGCATCGGCAGGTTCAGGCGAGGTACATCGGCTCCGGCCAACAGGTTCACGTCCATGGTCGGAACACCCTTCCCGCGCAACATCAGAACGCCGGCGGGCTGGCCTTTGGCGATGGGGGCCATGATCGGAGCATCATAGCTGATACGGATCGATGCGGTCTGACGCCAGGACTTCGGCAGGGTGACCACCAGATCGCGGCCTCCGACCAGCGGGACGGTCTTGTCGCGGCCCAACCAGACAGGGGCGTTGTCGATGACTTCGTTGGCGGAAAACAACGTGACGTTCTCGAAATTCGCAAAAGCCCAGTTCATCATCTTTTCGGATTCGCTCGCGCGCTCGTGCATGGATTTCATGCCGTTCAGCACCATCATGATGCGCCGTCCGTCACGCAACGAACTGGCGACGAGGCCGAACCCTCCGGCATCGGTATGCCCGGTCTTCAATCCATCGGCGGTGCCGGCCTGCACCATAGGATGCCGATTTTCCTGCTCTATGTTGTTGTATTTGAACGATCGTTCCGCGTCGTATTTATAATACTCGGGAAAGTCGAGGATAATCCGCCGCGCCAGCGTTGAGATGTCGCGGCAGCTCATGAGCTGATCGGGATCGGGCCATCCGGTGGGATTGCGGAACGTCGAATGGGTCATGCCGAGTTCCTTGGCCTTCGCGTTCATCTCGTCGACGAATTTTTCCTCGGATCCGGCGATCGATTCGGCGAGGACGGTCGCCGCGTCGTTGCCCGAGTCCACGATCACGCCGCGGATCAGGTCCTCGACGACCACGGGTTTGCCGACTTCGATAAACATTTTCGACCCGCCCATGGCGGCGGCACGAGCCGAGACCATCATCGTGTCGGTCAGTTTGATCTGACCCTTCTTCAATTGTTCGTAGACCAGATACATCGTCATCAACTTGGTCATCGATGATGGCGGCATCGGTTCATCGGCGAGCTTGTCGAGCAGAACCGCGCCGGTGGTGAAATCCTGGATGAAAGCCCATTTCGCGATAGTATCGAAAGGTCCCAGCGGAGTATCGCCAGGTGTGCCGGCCGGTGCTGCCTCTTTCGGCTTACCCTTGGGCGGGTGCGCGGAGAATGCCGGCCCTGCGAGACCAGCGAGAGAGGATGTCATGGCGGACGCCAAGGCCAGACGGCGCGTGAGCTTCATGTCGTGGTCCCTTGCTCAGGTCGCGACCCAGTCGCCAATCAATCCGACCGCGATGGCATAGAAATCGGACGGGTTGTAGCGTCTGATGGCCGCGAAATTGTTGAACACCATGAACGTTTCGCCTCCCGCCCCATCGGGCGAGATGACGGCGGACAGCGCGTCGCCAGGCGCCGCCCACTTGCCGCTGGCCGGCGCAACGCCCTGACGCGCCCACTCCGCGACCGGTCGTTTCACATCCCGTCCGGCGGGCACGGCCGCGCCGGATACATAGACCGGCTGGCCCCAGGTCTCGCCTGCACGCCAGCCGGAACGCGCCAGGAAATTGGCGATCGAGCCAAGCACATCGGCCTTGCTGGTCCAGATATCCCGCCGGCCGTCGCCGTCGAAATCGACTGCGAGGCGCAGAAAACTGGAAGGCATGAACTGTGGCTGCCCCATCGCGCCCGCATACGATCCGGTCATACGCGGGGGCGTGATATCGCCGTTATTCAGGATCCTCAAAGCGGCCATCAGCTCTTCGCGAAAGAACGCGCTCCGGCGGCCGGCCCATGCCAGGGTCGCAAGGGCTTCAACGACTTTGTAATTGCCGGTGTTAACGCCGAAGCTCGACTCGAGACCCCAGATGCCGGCGATCACCGGGCAACCGACGCGGAAATAATTTTCGACGCTGCCGAGCAAGGCCCGATTTTGCGCGACGGCGGCGCGGCCATCGGAGATGCGCTTGTCGCCGATGACGAGAGCCCGGTATTGCGCCCAGGTCATGGTGAACTCAACCTGCTTCTGGTCTTTTTCGATGACCTTCGCGTTCGGTGTTACTCCGGCGAAGGCGGCGTCGAGGATGTCTCTGCGAATTCCCTCGGCGGCGGCCTCGGCGCGAACGCTCGCGACCAGCGCGTCGAAGCCGCTTGCCGCATGAGCGCGCACGGCCAAAGCGGCGGGCAGAGCGGTGACGAGGGCAGAACGACGCGTCAGCATGAGGCGCCTCCTGCCACGTCTGCCGGAGTCAAGGCAATC
>JBEKGV010000388.1:0-5098 GCA_050012615.1 Acetobacteraceae bacterium
GATCGCGCGCCGCCACGCTGAGTATTTTCGGGACCTGTTCGCGCCCGCAGAAACGGAGTTGAAGACGCAGCCCGCCGTCGAATGGCGTACTGATTACTTACGACAAATCGACGATTTGCGCATGGCGCTCGATTGGGCTTTTTCGGCGAACGGCGACGCGCCGGCTGGCGTTGCGCTGACCGCCGCCGCCGTGCCGCTGTGGATGCAATTGTCGCTGATGGAAGAGTGCCGCGATCGCGTCAGGCAGGCGCTGACCGCTGGCAATTCCGGCGTCCGTCAGAACGCTCGGATCGAAATGATATTGCACGCCGCGCTCGGCGCCTCGCTGACGTACTTAACTGGCCCGGTGCCGGAGACGGTCGCGGCATGGTTAAGAACATCGCGTCTGGCGGAAGATCTGGAAGATACGGAATATCGATTGCGCGGCCTGAGGGGACTTTGGTCGTATCGGATGAACGTCGGCGAGTATCCCGCGGCATTGGCCCTGGCCGACGAATTCCACGATCTGGCCGAGCGCCGGGCGGACCGGGCCACGGTCCGGGCCGGCAATCGAATGTCCGCCCTTATCTTGCACTACCTGGGTGAGCAGGCCGCCGCGCGCGAACGAATCGAATCGATCGCCCAAACGTCCATCGCCACATCGCCGGCCCCGCCGACCGCGTGGTTGATGGTCGATCCGGACGTGGCCGCGCCAGCGCTTCTCGCGCGGATCCTGTGGTTGCAAGGCTTTCCCGATCAGGCCACGCGGACGGCGGAGATCGCGGTGCGTCGCGCCAGGTCGGCCGATCACACGATATCCATGTGTCATGCGTTGGCACAGGCCGCGTGCCCGGTCGCCCTTTGGACCGGCGATCTCCTCGCGGCGGAGGGATTTGTCGCAACGCTGGCCGACCTGGCCTCGCGCCATGCGCTCGGGGGCTGGATCGCCCGCGCCCAATGCTTCGAAGGGGCGCTGTTGATCAGCCAAGGCCAGGTGACGCGCGGTGCAGCTATCATCCAGTCCGCGGTCCCGCGAATGGGCGCGGCTGGCTCGGTCGCCGAAGCGCCCGCCTTTCTCGCGGTATTGGCGCACGGCCGGGGACTCGCGAGGCAATGGGAAAGTGGACTGGCGGCGATCGAGGAAGCACTCGAGCGATCGGAAACGACCGGCGAACGCTGGTGCGCGGCCGAGCTTCTGCGCATCAAGGGCGAACTTCTGCTGTCGCCGGATGCGCCGGACCGCTCGTCGGCGGAAGAGTACTTTCACCGCGCACTCGAGCAGGCACGCCGACAGGGCGCTCTGGGCTGGGAGCTGCGTGCCGCGACGAGCCGTGCCCGATTATTGCACGATCAGGACGGTTCCTCTGACGCGAAATTGGTGCTTCAAACGGTCTACGACCGGTTCACCGAAGGCTTCGAAACAATCGACCTCCGCGCCGCCAGGGCGCTGCTCGATTCGCTGCCAAAGTAGGGATCGCGTCCGGGCAAGAGTTTCAGCAGCCTGTCAGGTCAACCGGTGAACACCGGAATCCCACCCTGAAAGCCCAATGCCGCGCGGCGCCGCGCTCACTGTGCGCAGGCCGACGGCATTCGATCCGGCGATTTGGCAACGGGGCATGCGATCCAAAAAGACCTGACGCAAAGGCGAGCACGAATGTCGCGGCGAGCGAATTCGCACATCTGCCCGAGGCAGCCCATCACCCTGCAACGGATACCCAATATGGCCGAGCAAAGCGAGACGCCAGGTTCGGTCAGTGCGCAACCGGCAGCGAATGGAAATACTTCGGCTGCCCAGGATGCAAAGTCCTCGCAGACGCCGCCGGCGTCCGGAATCGTGCCGCGGGAAGCTCGAAAGGCCACGCCGAAGCGAAAGCTTGTCGCTGGCGCCGTCGGCGTTGCTGTCCTGGCGGCTCTCCTCGTGTTCGGCATCCCCTGGGTCGAGGAGATGCTCAATACCGTCTCCACGGACGACGCATACGTGAACGGGCACGTGACGTTTGTCGCACCGCGCGTTGCCGGGCAGATATCCCGCGTTCTGGTGGACGACAACAATCGCGTCCGCAAGGGAGACCTCCTCGCCGAATTGGACAAGGAGCCGTACCGTGTCGTGCTCTCCGAGAAGCAGGCAGCGGTCGACACCGCGAAGGCAGACCTGCAGGCAGCCATGGCGGCGGTACACGCGATCGAGGCGGAGGCAATGAGCCGGCGCTGGGACCTGCAGCACGCCGTGGAGAACGTCGATAACCAGGTCGCGCTGCTGCGCGCACGGGTCGCTGCTGTTGACAAGAGCAAAGCCGCACTGGTGCTGGCGCAGGTTGAATTCGATCGGGCAAGGCAGCTCGTCGCCAGGGACGATGTGTCGCGTGAGGTGTACGACCGGCGCCAGGCGGAGCTGACGACGGCCGGCGCGCAACTCGTCCAGACTCTCGCAGAGGTCTACCAGATCCGCGTCTCGCTCGGGCTACCGGCGCAACCTGACGGGGGTGGCGGCGATCTCGGCCAGGTGCCGTCCGATCTCGACGAGACCTTTTCGTCCGTCCTCGAGGCACAGGCAGCACTCATCCAGAGTGCCGCTCAGCTCGGCGTCGTGCACTCGTTCGATCAGGGTCCGAAAGCCATGCTCGGCCAGTTCTATAAACTGGGCCCCGTCGACAGCACGTTCGCCCAGTACGCGGCCAATGCGCCCGCGGTTAAGCAGGCGCAGGCGAAACTCGAAGCCGCCGAGCGTGATCTCGCGCAAGCCGAACTCAATCTTCGTTACACCGACATTATCGCCGACATCGACGGCGTGGTCACGCGGCGCAACGTCAATCCGGGCAACTTTGTTCAGGTCGGCCAGAACCTGATGGCGGTTCGCTCGCTCAACGAGATTTGGGTTGACGCGAACTTCAAGGAAACACAGTTGCGCGACCTGCGCATCGGGCAGCCCGTCGATCTGCACGTCGACATGTATGGCGGCAAGCACGTCTTCAAGGGCCGGATCTCTGGCTTTACCGAGGGGACCGGGTCGACCCTGGCATTGCTGCCGCCCGAGAACGCCACGGGCAATTTCATCAAGGTGGTCCAGCGGTTGCCGGTGCGGATCGATCTCGTCGATTACAACCCCGATCAGACACCTCTGTTCATCGGCACCTCGGTCGTTCCCGACGTCCATATCAATAAGCCGGCAACCGGACCCGATGCCGGGAAGTTTCTCCAGACCTATGTGCCCCAGACCGATGTGCCGCCATCTCCGAGCCCTGGCCCCACCGCCAGCGCGTCGGGCACCGCCACGTCGAGTACTGGGCAATGAGCGGCACGGTAGCGACATCGGCACCCCCGAATTCCCGATCCCGCGCGGCGACGAACCCCTGGCTCATCGCTGCCGTTGTCGTCGTGCCGACGTTCATGGAGGTGCTCGACACCACGATCGCGGTCGTGGCGCTGCGCTATATCGCGGGCGGGCTGTCGGCCACCGTCGATGACGGCGAGTGGGTCATCACCAGCTACCTTGCCGCCAATGCGATCATCCTGCCGATCACCGGCTGGCTGATCGCGCATCTCGGGCGCCGCAACTATTTCCTGCTTTCCATCGGCGTATTCACCCTCGCCTCGGGGATGTGCGGCATGGCCACCGGCCTCGGGCAACTGATTCTGTTCCGCGTGCTCCAGGGTCTTGCCGGCGGTGGTCTTCAGCCATCCAGCCAGGGCGTGCTGCTGGACGCCTTCCCGGTCGAGCGGCAAGGCATGGCCATGACGCTGTTCGGCCTGGCTGCGTTGATCGCGCCCGTCGTCGGCCCCACGCTCGGGGGCTGGATAACCGACAGCTACTCCTGGCGATGGGTGTTCCTGATCAACGTCCCTGTCGGCCTCCTGGCCTTCGGTGCGTGCGCTCTCACGCTTCGGGACCCCGAATATCTCACGGCACAACGCAAGGAGCTGCGGAAACAACCATTCAGCTTTGACGGCGTTGGCCTGTCGCTGCTGGTCATCGTCGTGGTCTGTTGGGAAGTGATGCTCAGCAAAGGCCAGGAATGGGACTGGCTGGGCGATCCGTCCTGGCGCGTGCAGACTCTGGCGATTCTGTTCGCCTTGGGCCTGGCCGCGTTGGTCTCCTGGGAACTGCACCACCCGAGTCCGGTGGTCAATTTCCGGCCGTTGCGCGAGCGGAATTTCGCCGCCTGCTGCATCATCATCTTTTGCGCCTTCGCGGTACTGTATGCCGCCAGCACCTCGTTGCCCGCCTTGCTCCAGTCGCTGTTCGGCTACGATGCGCTCAGCGCCGGACTGGTCATGTCGCCGGCCGGCTTCTTCGCGGTCGTTACCATGCCATTCGTGGGGCGGGCGCTCGGCCGTGGAGTCGATGCGCGGTGGATACTTACCGCCGGCCTCCTGATCATGGCCGCGGGGAATTACTGGATGTCGCAGATGAACCTGGACATCAGTCCGGGACAGGCGGTTTGGCCGCGGGTGGTACTGATCATCGGGCTCGCGATGTGTTTCGCACCCGCTAACGTGGCGGCCTACCTCTACACGCCGGTCGCGCTGCGCGGAGCGGCGGTCGGCCTGTTGAGCCTCCTGCGCAACGAGGGCGGTAGTGTGGGTACCTCGATGGCGCAGACGATCCAGGAGCGCCGCGACCAGTTCCACAGCCTCCGTCTTGGCGAATGGCTCGATCCCTTCAATCCGGCCGCGCGTTCCTTCCTCGATCAGGCGTCCGGACCGTTCCTGCAACAGACCGGCGATCCGGCCGCCGCACAGCAACTGGCCTTACAGACGCTCGCGAACCTGCGCGAGCAGCAGGCATCGTCGCTCGCTTACTTCGATGTATTCTGGGTGCTGGCCGTTGTCATGGTCGCGCTCGTGTTCGTTGTGCTGCTGATGAAACGCTCCGTCGCGGAGAAAGGCGCCCGGGTCGGATCCGAGTAACACGACCGCTTCCCACCCAAAGCGGGCACTAAGGCTTCGCGGCGAAATAAACGCCACAAATCGGCCAGACGACAGGGCCGCTCGGACCAGTTTTCAGGAGCCAGGCGGGCAACCGCCGCGATGGCGATGGGATCAGAAGCCGTTGACCCGGCGCCTGATCTCCAGGCGAGGATTGGCGAAATTCATCAACAAGCACACGGTAAGGCCGGCC
>JBEKGV010000389.1:0-5097 GCA_050012615.1 Acetobacteraceae bacterium
CCAGCGCCCGCCGGCCAGGGGGATTGACCCAGCCGAACCCGCCGCCGTCGATGATCGCGGCGTCGGTCGCCTCGCACAGAGCGGCAAGATCGTCCTCGTCAAGTTCCTGCACGTGCTCGACGAGGAATTGCGGGGGGCGGCCAGATGCGGACATCAGATCGCTGGCATCAGATCGTGGACATGGGATCAGGGCGCCCAGCGCAGGAAGTTGGTCAGAATCCGAATGCCGACCTCCTGGCTCTTTTCGACGTGAAACTGGGTACCGGCGCGGTTGCCGGCGGCGACGATTGCCACAACGGGCCCGCCATAGTCGGTGGTCGCGATCGTCTGCGACGCCTCTCCCCCCACCAGAGCGTAGCTATGCACGAAATAGGTATGATCGCCTGGATGTAAACCCTCCAGCAGTTTGTGCGAGCCGGGTTCGAAGTCCAGGCTGTTCCAGCCCATCTGCGGCAGGCGCAGGCCGGGGACTTCCATCTCGGCCACGTCGCCTTTGATCCAGCCGTATCCCGGGGTGACGGCGTGCTCCAACCCGCGCTCGGCCATGAGTTGCATGCCCACGCAGATGCCCAATAGCGGGGTTCCGGCGGTCGTGGCGCGGTCGATCGCCTGCCACATCCCGGTCACCGCATGCAGCCCGCGGGCGCAGTCGGCGAAGGCCCCTTGGCCGGGCAGCACGATACGGTCGGCCTTGGCGACCCACTCCGGATCGGCGGTCACGGTCACGTTGGCCGCGATACCGGCACGCTCCGCCGCCACCGCCAGGGCGCGAGACGCTGAGGCGAGGTTGCCGCTGCCATAGTCGACGACGGCGACCCTCATCATCGCATCGCGTCCGGGGTCATGGCGGGGCCTCCGCCACCATCGATCGATCCAGCAGGTCCGGGCGAGCCGCGAACAGCCGAGAGCGCGCTTCGTCTTCGTCGCGTCCGGTCACGACGTTGGATTCCAGATAGCCGCGGCGGGCGATGGACCATCTGACGAGGTCGCGCCCTGAAAACCCCAGCAGCAGCCTCAGGCCCAGGATGAAGACGAGGGAAGCGGGCCGGTGGGTGAGCAGCAGGATCAGGACGTTCAACAGGAAGACCCCGCCGGCGGGCCACCAGGCCTGCTGAACGGCCAGCCAAAGCGCACCGAAGATCAGGGCGCCAAACGAGAACCCCTCGCGCACCAGGACCGGAGAGGCATGCGGCTTTTCATGCGCTGTCCAGATTTTCACGGCTTCCCCTTGGGTTGTCCCTTTTGGTGCCGCTTTTGGCGTCCCCGGGGCTGCTCCTTGCTGAGCATTCACAGCGACCCTTTGGTCGACGGGATCATGCCGCTCGCGCGCGGATCGAATTCGCAGGCCGCGCGCAGGGCCCGCGCGGTCGCCTTGAAGCACGCCTCGGCGACGTGGTGAGCGTTGTGACCCGCGCGGCGGTTGATGTGCAGCGTGATCATGGCGTTGAAGGCGAGGGCGCGGAAGAATTCCTCGAACAGTTCGGTGTCCATTTCGCCGATCTTCGGCCGGCCGAAATCGGCGTTCCAAACCAGGAAGGGACGGCCGGAGATGTCGACGGCGGCCTCGGCGAGTGTCTCGTCCATGGGGATCAGTGCGTGGCCAAACCGGCTGATGCCGCGCTTGTCGCCGATCGCCTTGTGAAAGGCCTGGCCTATGACGATGCCGACGTCCTCGGTGGTGTGGTGGAAGTCGATGTGGAGATCGCCTTTGGCGCGAACGGTCAGGTCGAACAGTCCGTGCCGGGTCAACGCCGTCAGCATGTGGTCGAGGAAGCCGATACCGGTCGCGATGTCGGCCTTCCCTGTTCCGTCGAGGTTCAGAGTGACCGTGATGTCGGTTTCAGTCGTCGTGCGTGTGATCGAGGCGATGCGGTCCATGCAGGACCACTACTCCGGCATATCGTTGTGGTCCAGCGGGATAACTTTTCGACGTCATGGCCGGGCTCGACCCGGCCATCTTTGCAAGCACGTGCGGCGACCGTTCGAGCCGGCGGGCACCCGATCATGCGACCGTTCGCGGATCCTCGACATCGACCGCGAGGTGCTCGGTCGGCTGGGGCGTCGCGGTCATCAGCGTCACCCCATCCGCGGACTGGAAGCGGTGCCACATCCCTTGCGGCACGATCGCCATCATCCCGGCGCCGAGCGAGAGCGCCCGCGGTCCCTCGTCGGTGATCAGGTGCAAGGTGGTGGCGCCATCGACGATCTGCACGATCTCGTCACCTTGGGGATGCCGCTCCCACGCGCCGTCGCCGGAGAATTTGGCCGCGAAGATGGCGCCGTCGCGATATGGCGCCAGCCGGGCGAAGGCGCCCTTGCGCTGCTCCGGCGTCATCAGCGGAGTGCGTCCGCGCAACATCGTCAGGTTCGCGAACTCGGCCTTCGCGTCGATGATCGTGATCATGGTTTCTCCTGTTCGCCGGATGGGGGATTGGGCGTGACCGCGCTCGCAAGTTGGTGCGACGCCGGAGAAGGCATCATGGCGCGTTTGAGGTCCCGGGAAAACCGGCCTCAAGCACGTCGCACGCCAGGTTGCGAGGGATCGACGAGCGCGTAGTTCACCGGCCCTATGCCGCAGATGGCGATGACGGCGGGCTCCGGATGGCCGTGAATGACCCCGTCGTAATGCGGCGTTCCGGCGACCCGATGGACGAAGCTGCCGGCCGTTACCGGCACGCAGGAGGCAGGGTCGAAGTCGGGGCCGCTGTCGCACCACCACGTGCCCGACACGACCACGCAGAACCGATCGGTCGTGTAGGTGTGCGGCGCGCTCATGAAGCCAGGCCACCAGCGGATCAACGTATAGTAGAGGCCAGCCTCGGTCGGGCTCCCGGTCAGCAGACAATTGTCGACACTGGGCTCGGGGTAGGCGGGGTTCGGCTTCCACTGCAGTTGGTCGGGCGGACGGATGATGGTCTGGGCCGGGTTCAGCGGACTCGCCACCGCACTGTCCGTCAGGGCGATTGGCAAAGACGAGGCCAGCGCGGCCAACATCAGGTCGCGGCGAAGAGGGGATTGGACCATGGGAACCTCCGGTTTTTGGGGAGCGTGTCCGCTGCTGTCCGGGGAGTCCATCCTGCGCCGTGCCCGTGGACGGCAGCGACCGGCTGGATGTCGGCTGCGTCATCGGATCACGCGTCGAATATCGTCTCGCTGAGTGTATGATCGGAAACAGATGATCTGATTTCAACAGGCCGTATGTCGAGCGGCGCTCAGGTCCGACCCGAAACGTTTCGACCGCACGAGCACATCGGCGTTCATCGGCGTTCATCCGCGGTTAAATGCTTTCTTTATGGCGTCGACCGCGAAAGAAAGAGTTTAACCGCGGATGAACGCAGATGAACGCCGATGATTCCGTGTTGAAAGCCGCTCCGGAGCAGACGGTCCGGTGGCAGGGACTTTGACATTCGTTCAATGTCTCTCCGGCGCCTGGTTGTCCGGACCCATCCGGCCCCGTCACAGCGCGACCCGCATCCGCACATCGAACGCGTCGTAGTCCGCGCGCACGCCCGTCTTGTCCCGGTCCAGCAGTCCGGCGGCTTCCAGTGCTTCAACGTCTTCGTGCACGCGCCGGTAATCCCTGCCCAGAGCCTGAGCCAAAGCACGAATGTTCTTCGCCGGGGTGTGGTGGACGTGCCGTAACAACTCAAACCTTCTGGGCGACAGCACGCAAACCTTCGTCTCCCATTTCTCGAAGGACACGTGCTTCTCGTTGACCGCCTCACCACGCTCCATCCGGTGCCATGCGTCAATGGCGCGGGTGCCGATGGTGTCCAGAGTTTCGCCGATATGGACCTGGATCTGGCCTTTGGTCACGCGCTGTCCCCTCGTGCTTGCCGGACGTCCGTCATGAAGTCCGCGATCAACGTTCCGATGTCCTCAAACGCATAACCTTCTTCCGCCGCCGCTGGCGCCATCTCTCCCTTGCGGCCGGACGGCGACATTAGCGCAATCAGTCGAGTTCCCATACGCTGCTGCACTGCCATTGGTAATGCTACGACGGGAAGTATATGTCATTGTCGCTTTCAAGTTGCGTCGCCACCACGCCGCTGCAGCGACCGCTGTTGAGTTTTTTTACCGTGAATGCCCATCGTGCGCACTCTGTTTCATTCACCGGCTGAGTAATCCGCTGTCCCGTGCGTGAGTAATAAGGTAGGTGACAAAAGCCGCACACCCGCCGAACATGAACACCGCTTCTGGCATGTGCACCCTAGCCACATCGCTCTCCAACCTAGGGTGGCGAATACCCTTCTCATCGCTTGTGTATCCGTACAATTTTGTCAGGGCTTCTTTCAACGCAGGATGAATGGTAGACGCGGTATTTAGCGATGCCAGCGCCTGATTGACGTTTTTGTTCGGAGCAATCACGCGGACAACCGACTCAACTGCGTGCATGGCTTGAGCCACGGCTTTTGTCGCATCCCCTGCATTGATGAAACTCGACGCTTGTTGCAGGTGATGCCGTGCTCCATCGAACGGGCCTGTGCGGAGTAAGGCAAATGACTCTCGAATCGCTTCGCCTTCCTCAGGACTGGCGTTTGGTACTATTGTCGGACCGTCCGGCGGTATGTCGATGATGTCGTAGGCAAGCATGTTCTGACGAAAAATCTGCCGTACCCGAGGGTAGTGCGATTTATCGCTTGAGTGGCGGAGTACGAATTGAACAATGTCGAAGACGATATTGTAGGCGCCGGAAAGAAACATCGGCTTAATTGTCAGAGGTACCGTCCCAACATTTCCAGGGAATAGGTCCAGTGGTGCATGCAGCAATTCCACGTATGCAAGCCGCGGTATATGCTCGATTTCGGAACCGAATGGCCCACCCCAGTCCGACATTATGTCGCTGTGTGGAATGCAAGACCAGAGCCAGTTCCAAAGGTCGATTCGAGCGTGTTTGCTCAGGTCTCCCAGTGCAAGTGGCGAGGGAAGTGGCTCAATACCCTGGACTTGCGAAAACGTCAGAGGGCGGTGATGCTGGCTATCGCCCGCAGAGGTTGATCGCTTGGAACGCTTTGTCGTTGCCTTCTTCGCTGCTCCACGCCTCGATACCATGTGGGTCACTCCAGCAGCGACGGTGCCGGAACCGTCCTATTTTCG
>JBEKGV010000390.1:0-5094 GCA_050012615.1 Acetobacteraceae bacterium
TGGAACGTATTCGTGCGCTGAAGCCGGACGTCGTGCTGCTCGATATCGAGATGCCGAAGCTGGACGGCATCGCGGTCCTCAAGCGAGCGCGCCTGACCAGTTCGGCGAAAGTCATCATTCTGTCATCGTTGGCACAGCTTGGTTCACCGCAGGCCCTGGAAGCGCGCCGCATCGGTGCCGCCGAGGTCATCGCCAAACCGTCGGGCACGATCAGCCTGGACCTCAAGGCCAAGCGCGGCAGCGATATCCTGCGTGCCGTCCGTACCGTGCTTGGCCTTCCGCCGCTCGACGCCAGTGCCGCCGCGATCCATCGCGCGCGTGCCCACGGAACCGACGCCCATGGAACGGACGGATGACGGAGGACGAGGAAGCGCTGCGTGCGGCGCTTGCCGACCGCACGCTTCAGCTTTCGGTCCTGATTGACGCGCTCCGCGAGCGTGATCGCCTGGACGCGGCCCGCGGCGAATGGGACTTCGCGCTGCAATTGCAGACAGGGGCTTTGCCAAATGAATTTCCGGCATTTCCCGGCCGGCCTGAATTCGACATACGGGCCGGCCTGGTAACCGCCTTCGAGGTCGGCGGCGACATCTACGACTTCTATTTCATCGACGACCGCCGCCTGGGTTTCGTTGTCGCGGACGCCGCGGGGAAAGGCCTCCCGGCCGCGATATTCATTACCAACATGCGATCGATCCTCCGTTCGGCATCGCGCCGCATCGCCGATCCCGCGGAATGTCTGACGCTGATCAATCGCGTCCTCTGCTTCGAAAATCCGGAGGACATGTTCGCGACAGCGTTTTATGGCGTGCTGGATACGGCGACCGGAGAAATCTCGTACGCCAATGCCGGCCACAATCCGCCGGTTCATGTCTCCCATTCCGGTGTCGCGACGCCGCTGCGGCATGTTCGCGCCCCGATGCTCGGTGCGTTCGAGCAAATTGTTTATCGCACCGGCACGATCTCAATGGCCCCCGGCGACATTCTGTGTTGCTTCAGCGACGGCGTCACGGAGGCGCACGATCCAACCAAAGCGTTGTTCGGCGATGAGCGCCTCTGCGCGACCCTCGCAGCCCATGCGGACGAGGATCTCGCCACCCTGGAAGCTCATGTGGTGGGCGCGGTTGACCGCTTCATTGGTTCGGCGCCGATCGCCGATGATCTGACCCTGCTGCTGTTGCGCTGGAACGGCCGAGACGCAACCTGAAGGCGTGCTCCCCATCCCCGGGACCGAAGGCCACCGGATGACGTGTCACACCATCCAGATCCTCCCCGGCGACGGCGGCGACCAACGAGGGAAGTGCCACGAAGTCTTCCTCCGCGAGACTTAAAAGTCCGAGCACCGCGTCGACGCCGAGATGGGTGACCTGAGCTTCCGCATTGCAGGTGACCACCAGCGAGCCCGCTTCGCCTCCCAGCGCCCGGCTCAGGTCGACCGGCGTTTCGTCCTGATCCGCCTCCCTGACGCGATCGATCAGGGTGGCGTCGATGAGCAGGCGGTACGCAGCCGCCCGTACCATCAGATATCGCCGCGTCACGGCGAACTCTCGAGACCGTCGGCGGGCCGCTCCCGGCAAAGCTCGAGCAAATGATCCAGATCGAGAATGAGCACCGCATTGCCGTCGCTGAGCAACGTCGCACCCGCGACACCCGGCATGGCGGCCAACGTCGGATGCAACTCCTTGACGAAGACCTCGCGCCGTTCCGGCAATTGCTCGACGGCCAACGCGACCAGACGTCCGGAATCGGCGATCAGGATGGCCGCCTCCGGTGCCGATGCCATTTGAGAGAATCCCAGCAGCTCCGCCAGATCATGGACCGGCACGGGTTCCCCACGATGCCATACGACCCGCTCGGTCCCGATTTGCGATATCGCCTCCACCTCGAGGACGCCGACCACGCGCCGCTCCGGAATCGCCAGCAGTTCTCCGGCCCTGACAAGCAGGACATCCTGCAGTGATGCCGAGGCGGGCACACGCAAGGTGAAGCATGTGCCTCTGCCCATGGTAGTTTCGACATCGATCACACCGCCGATACGGCCCACCGTGTGTGCGACGACGTCGAGACCGACACCTCGGCCGGATATTTCGGTGACTTCCGCCGCCGTCGAAAATCCACTTCGGAACAGCAGTGCATGAATCTCGCGATCCGATAAGACGGCATCGGATTTCGCCAGTCCCCGCTCGACCGCCCGCTGATGGATGGCGGCTCGATCGAGCCCCCTTCCATCGTCGCGAACCGAAATGTGGATGCCGTCGGGATGCTGCGTGGCCCCAAGCATCAATCGGGCCCGTCGCGGCTTTCCCGCCGCCACGCGCTCGGCGGGCGGTTCTATCCCATGATCGAGGGCGTTGCGCACAAGGTGCATCAATGGATCGACCAGCAGATCCGCCATGCTTTTGTCGAGCCGCGCCTCGCGCCCGCTGATCTCGAATTCCACCTCGCGGTGCAATCGCTGCGCGAGATCCCGCACCATGCGCGGGAAGCGCGCGAAGACCGTATCAACGGAAACCACACGCAGTTCGATGCACGCCGCGCGAACCTGACGATGCATCGTATCGAGTCGTTGCGAAATATCCTTCGCCGCGTCCAGCCGTTCCACGACCTCCCGCCACCGGGCGCCGAGCGAGCCGCGCAACGCCGCGAGCTCGCCGCCAAGGGACGCGAACGCATCAGTGAGACTTCCGAGCATGACCCGCATCTCGTCGAGCCCGTCCATCAGGTCCTCGACCGCATCGACACGGACGCGGATGACCGAGGCCGCGGCACGGGCCGGCTCGCCGGCCGCCGGGGCGGCTTCCGTGGTCGCGATCTCGCGGAACCCGCGCAGGCAACGCTGGTCCGGATCGAGCGCCGATGTCGCGTTGCGGACCTCGTCGGGCAAATGACGTGTCGCGAACAGGAACTCGAACCAGCTCATGCCGCCGGCGTTGACTGTTCGGGTCGTGATGACATCTGTATTGGCGGACAGCCACGCCGCCAGATCGCCGGCGACCTCCGGGTCATTCTCGGTGTCGAGCAGGAGATCGAAGACGTGCCATCCCTCCGCGATTCGCCGGTCGAGATTGGCAAGCTGACCATCCGTGAGTGCCGCGCGAAGTTGCGTGGGAAGCGTCTCCAGCAGACGGCCGCCCGGCGTGAGCGGGGTGTCGGCGCGCGTTCGCGCCTGCCAGTCGACGTGCAACGCCGTTGCCTCGGATGGGTCGATATCGGCATCCAGTCCGTGGACGGTTCCCACAACGTCACGGGCGAGCGACGCAAGCGCCGGTGTCCACGCGATCTCTCCCTGCGCCGCTCTCGAGATCTGATCTTCGAGCAACAACAGGGCAGCCGCCGCCTGCGGCATCCCCCCGGCATCCAACGCCGATCGTGCCGCCGCCGCGATCCCCACAAGGGCGTTCAATCGCGCCTGATCCGCATGATCCGCGCCGTCCAGTTCGCTGCGCAGCACCGCGACCCGCATGGCGGCGTCGTGCCTCGCATAGGCCTCCAGCGCGGTCGCCAGCGCCTCGGCGCCGGCCGGTGCCCCGGAGAGTTCCTCAAGCAGAGAGAGTTGTTCGCGGAGCTTCGTAAGAGCGAGCAAAAGCGTTGACTTCGCCGCGTCATCGTCGAGTGTCCGGGCCAGCCCGGCGATGGCACGCAGATCGTTGGCGAGCTGTTCGAGGCCAATGACCTCGGCGCCGTATACCAGTTCCTCGGCACCCTCGGCGGTTGCCGCGCCGTCTCCGGTCGCGACCGCCTCCACGAAGGCCGGCACCCGCTCCGCGAGCAGCTCGCAGTATATCGCGAGCATGTCCTCGTCTTCGGTCAGCGGTGCGGCCGTGTCACCGGCCGCGGCCATCGACATCTCGGCGGGCTCCGACGCCTGCACCAATTGGGCCAGCCGTCCGACGAGGTCCGCATCCGGCGCGGCGTCCGCGCGGTATGTTTCGGCCCATTCGCGCATTCTGCGCAGCCGGTCGACCACCTCCAGCAGCATTGTCGTTTTTGGCTCGTCGAGCGAGGCGCGGCCGTCGCGTACCACGCCGAGCAGGTCCTCCGCGTGGTGCGCGACCGCTTGCATGTTCACGAGGTCCATCGCCTGGCTCAGGCCCTTCAGCGAATGAAAGGCGCGAAACAGCGTTGCCAGATCGTCCCGTGAAAACGCCGCGCCGCCGCGGCTAAGTAACGTGTCGGCGATCTCCAGATGCTCTTCGGTTTCGGTGAGGAAATCCCGCCAGATGCCGAGGACTTCGTCCGAACTCACGGCACCCCGCCTCCCACCGCCGATTTGATCCATGCGCCGAGATCCGCGAGCGGCAGCACGGCGTCCGCTGCTCCCGCCTCGATCACGGCGGCGGGGATTCCGGCGACAACGCATTCGATCGGACTTTGCACCAGCACCGATGCACCGCGCCGGTGCAACTCGACTGCCCCGTCGCAGCCGTCACGACCCATGCCGGTCAGGAGCACCCCGAGCGGGGAGGCCGCGCACGCGGCCGCCGACAACAGCAAACGATCGATCGAAGGTGAACCTCCGTCCGTCGTGGCTTCAAATCGGATCCGGAAACCCGCGACCCCTCGTACCATCGAGCCGTGTTGACCGCCGGCGATGATGTAGACCGAGCCAGGCAGGAGCGCCTCATGCGGCACCGCCTCCCTGACATCCAGACCGGTATCCTTGGCGAGCATCAGCGCGAGGCTCGCCGTGAAAAATCGCGGCATATGCTGAGCGATTACGACCGGCACGCCGACCTTGCCGGTCGCGAGCAGCAATTTTCCCAATGCCTGCGGCCCGCCCGTCGAGGCGCCAATGACGACGAGGTCAAACGGACGCCGCGGCGCGGGTGGCGGAGGCTGCCGCGCGATCGTGGGCACGGGCGTGCCGCGTCTGGTCGCCCATGCACGCACGATCGGACGCAGTTCGTTTTCGATGTGCGCCAGGTCGGTGTTGGTGAAAACGGAGGACTTCGAGACAAAGTCCACCGCGCCGCGGCGCAACGCTTCCACCGTATCCGCCGCGCCGGCCTGGGTCGTCGCGCTGACCATCACGATCGCCGGCGGCGGCGACACGCTCTCCATGATGCCGGTGGTCGCGTCCAGCCCATTCATCCCGGG
>JBEKGV010000391.1:0-5088 GCA_050012615.1 Acetobacteraceae bacterium
ACAGATGGCCGGGTCAAGCCCGGCCATGACGAGAAAAGTGGGATGCACCGACCTTAATTTAGCGCGATTGGGGTCGAGCCCGGCCATGACGCGGGGATGTTTAATTAAAGCCCAGTCGCGCGGCGAGTTCGGCGACGACGCTGTGGAACATCGCTTCGGTCAATCGTCCCGTGTTCGTATTGAGACGGGATACGTGATAACTGTCGCCGAGTAACAATCCGTCCGGCAGTTCATGGATCGCACCGTGCCGGAACACGGCGTAGCTCGCTTTTAGTCCCTTCGCCCGCAGCACGGCCTTATGCGCGACCAGGCCCAGTGCGAGGACGGCGCGAAGATTGGGCATGGCGGAGAGTTCGGCGGCGAGGAACGGATTGCAGGCGTTGATCTCGGCGCTCGAGGGCAGGTTCGCCGGCGGCACGCATCGCACGGCGTTGGTGATCCGGCAGCAAAGCGGCGTCAGCCCATCGTCCGGCGAGGCGCCGTACTTGCCGCTGGCGAGGCCGAACCTCGGCAACGTCTGATACAGCAGTTCGCCGGCGAAATCGCCCGTGAAGGGCCGTCCAGTACGGTTTGCCCCGCGGACCCCGGGAGCAAGGCCAACCACCAGCAGACGAGCGTCCAACCCTCCGAAGCTTGGAACGGGAGCGTTATGCCAATCGGGGTGGGCCGCGCGGTTCGCGGTGCGGTAGTCCTTCAGCCGAGGGCACAGGCCGCACTCGCGGCCCGGCGTGGCGGCGTGAATCGCCTCGTCCGGCACGTCCCCCAAGACCCTGAGCTACCGTCAGGCGGCGTCGGTCGGGTCGGCGAACGGCTCGGCGGGGGTATGGCGAACCGGCATCGGCCGCGGCCGTAACTCGGTTTGCCGGCGGGTGAATTCCGGAGCGATGTCCGCCAACTCCAAAAACTGATCGGCCTGCCGGCGCAGTTCGTCGGCCACCATCGGCGGGCTGGAACGGATCGAGGACACGACCGAGACCCTTACTCCGCGGCGTTGCATTGCCTCCACCAGTCGACGGAAATCCGAGTCGCCGCTAAACAGTACCGCATGGTCCAGTCGCGGCGCCAGTTCCAGCATGTCGACAGCGACCTCGATATCCATGTTGCCTTTCACCCGTCGACGGCCCATCGAATCGGTAAATTCCTTCGCCGGCTTCGTGACCAGCGTGTAACCGTTGTAAGCAAGCCAGTCGGTGAGAGGCTTCAGCGGCGAGTATTCTTCCGTCTCCAACACGGCGGAGTAGTAGTAGGCCCGGATGACATGGGTCTTTTTCCGGAAATATTCCAACAGGTTGCGATAGTCGACGTCAAAGCCCAGATTGCGCGATGCCGAATACAGATTCGCGCCATCAATGAACAGAGCGGTGCGCTCGGTCGGAAGAAATTGCATGGAAGCGGCCTTTTGGATGCGAGTGGCATGATCTTGGCCGCGCGGGCCCGCTAATCGGCGGACTAACGCGCAGTTGAACTGTCATGATGCACTATATGTTGGAAAGATGAAACACCTGACCCGAAACAACACGCAATGATCCTGATCGCGATCGGTGCGAATCTTCCGACCGCGGACGGATCGCCGCCGCTCGAGACCTGTCGCGCCGCCGTGGCCGCGCTCGCGGAACTACCTGGGCTGCGGCTCGAGGCGACGTCACGATGGTATGAAACCGAACCGGTCCCGCCCTCGGGTCAGCCGAATTATATCAATGGTGTTGTGCGTTTAGGGCGAGCGCAGGGGGCCGCCATGACTCCGGAGTCGATGCTGACGGCTCTGCAGGCGATCGAGGCGCGGTTCGGCCGGCGGCGCGCGGAACTGAACGCCGCGCGGACACTGGACCTGGATTTGATCGACATGGATGGGTTGGTGAGGGATGCGCCCGATCCGATTTTGCCGCATCCGCGCGCGCATTCGCGGGCCTTCGTGCTGCTGCCTTTGCTGGACGTGGTGCCGGACTGGGTGCATCCCGCGAACGGACGCAGCGCCCGGGCTCTGCTCGAAGACGCCGATCGGTCGGGGGTGCGAGCTCTGGATTTGAGAGCGTGATTCACGCTTTCTGACGATTCAGCCTCAGGCGATCACGCTCTTCATCAACTTGTTACCGGTTTCGGTGACGCGGTAGGCAGCCGCAGCCGCACCGTCGTTCCCTCGCCCGGTCCGTTGCTGAAGACCAGTCGGGCGCCCATCGCTCGTGCGAGGCGCTGGCTGAGCGCCAGCCCCATGATGGACGGCGATAATGGAGTGGCGTCGGGATCGGCCGCCGAATGGAGCGCCCCCGCCGGCCACCTTCCCGTCGCGACGATCACGGCCGAGACATGGCTTCGCTCGCCGTCGATGCTTACCTCGACCCGCCCGCCAGGCGCGGTGTAGGTGATCGCATCCATGATCTTGTTTTCCAGGATCCGGCGTACCGCCCAGGGATTGGCGTGCACCATGACGTCGGGGACCGAAGGGGTGATGCCAGGCGGGATGTCGCCGGAGGGGATGTCGATGATCAGTTCGATCTGGCGGGCCGCCGCATCCTGCCGCCTCGCCTCGGCCATTTGCCGCAGCAGCTGGCCGAGATCGAACGGCTCAGCCGGCATGGGCCGCTCTTCAAATTGAGTGAGATCGACGAGGTTGTCGACCGTTGCCACCAGCCGCCTGCCGGACGTGCGCACCATTCCAAGTGCCGCTTTCTGGTCGGGGCGGCTGTCGGCGGCCACCAGTTCAAGGACGCCGATCATCGAGTAGAGCGGTGCACGGATTTCCTGACTTAGGTTGGTCAGCACTTCCGTCTTCATGCGCTCGGCCGCTGCTGCCCGGCTGGTCTGCTGGGCGAGCTGATCCTGAATTTTACGTGCGTGCCAGGTGAACGCAGCGGTCGCGAGCAGCGCCAGGGTGGACAACGCGCGATTTTCCGCCAGCTCCGCCACGTCGGTGGCGATGACGGGAAGAAATGCGCCAACAACATTCATACCGCAGGCGATGGCGGTCAGAACCCAGACGGCACGCCTGTCGCGATAAAACACCGCGGTCGCGATCAGCGGTGCGTAAAACACGCCAAATGCCAGCGTGTTGGTGGACGCCAGATCCGCGATGAACGCCGCGAGACAGCCGGCATAGATCGCGAGCACCAGCCACAGGGACCATTTTCCGTGTCGTGCGGCCGCGGCATGCAGCATGCCGCGAATTGATACGGCGTCGCGCGCGGCCAGGAACGGAGTTTCCAGCCACTGCGTCCAGGTCCTTGCGGTCACACGCTCACCTCAATCGCGGCTACTCTGCGATGCCAGCCATGCGGTCAAAACGGCGGTGCCGTCAAGAAAATCCTCAATCGTCATCGCTTCGTGCGGGTTATGACTGCCGTTGGCATTTCTTATAAAAATCAGTCCCATCTTCACGCCGCTCGCCGCGAACGCGGCGGCGTCGTGCGATGCCGGACTGCCGAGATCGATGGTTTCTATCCCAAGAGCGGCTGCCCCGCTCGCAAGCGCGGCCCTGATGCCGGGATCGACCGGACCAACCGCGGCGCGCGCTTTAGTCCCGGTATGAAAACGAACGCCGCGGCGTTGTTCGATCCCGGCGATGATCGCATCGACGCGTTGGCTCAACTCCGCCAGCACCGGCTCGGCATACGCGCGAACATCGAGGCTGAAATGAAACGCACCCGGCACGATGGTCAGGCCGTGCTGCTTAGCGTCGGTGTGGAAGCGGCCGATCGTGCAGGCCATCGGGATGCCGCGGTTGTCATACTCTTCCCATAACGAATCCATTGCCATCGCGAATTCCGCGCCGGCCATCGCGGCGTCGCGCCGGAAGCGGCGAGGCAGGCCCACATGATCGTTACTGCCTTCAATCCAGGCGTCAGGATAACGGAAGTTACCCGGAATGCCGGTGGCGATCCCGACTGACCGGCCGGCTTCCACCAGTGAAGGCGCCTGCTCGATATGCAATTCCAGGAATGCGTGCAAACGCGACGGATCGAGATAATTTTCGCCCGAGCGCACGCGGCCGGGATCGCCTCCGCACTCCGCGATGTGGTCCGCCAAAGTGCGGCCCGTGTCGATCCGCCGCACGTCGAGGCTGCCTTCCGGCAACGTCCCAAGTGCCGAGCGACTGCCGATATAAGAAACCTGGAACCAGATACTCTCCTCGGCCCTGATGCCCATCACGGTGACGTCGCGTGACGGCGTGACATCCAGACGCCGCAACGCCTGGATCGCCACCAGGCCCGCGACGACTCCCGCGGCACCGTCGAAATTACCCCCGTGCGGTACCGAATCGAGATGCGACCCGATAACGATTCGTTGCTTTCCCGGGTCGCTGCCCGGCATCGTCATGTAGAGGTTCGCGGCGGCGTCACGCTCGATCGTGAGGCCCATCGTCCGCGCCACCGCCGCGCAGGTCTCATGCGCGCGCTGCTCCCCTGGCCCGTACGGATCACGGGATACCCCTGGCTCGTCGAGCCCGTCGCGACGGAGTTCATCGAACAGGCGCGACGCGAAATCCCGCGATGCCATGACAGCCGAGCGGATCCGTTCGGCATCCACCGATGGAGTTCGGGTGCGCTGCATTTGTCGGTCCCCTTCGACGCCCGCGACGGGCCTGATCCGCCGTCAGGGGGTAGCGGTTTCGGGCTCGTCGCTCGCGACAGCGTAATCCCGCAACCTGGGGATGTCATGCAGCACCACGCGCGCGCCTCGGGTCTCAACGCCCAGATCGCGCAGCGTGGCGAAGGCGCGGGACAGGTTCTCCTGCCGGCAACCCAGACGGGCCGCGAGCAGCCGCTTATCGAACGGCAGGCGCAAGGTCGCGGACCGGCCGGTCTGATCCGTCGCCAGCTCCAGCAGATAATGACCGAGGCGTTGAGCGGTCGTTCGCAGCTTGAGGTCGCAGACCTGAAGCACAAGGGATCGCAGCGCCATCGCCTCGGCGCGCAGCAACGCGGTGGCCAGTGTCGGCTCCCGCGGCACCAGCGCTCGCAGGGCACGGCCGTTGATCAGGATCATCCGCGACGGCGCGACGGTTTCCACACCAGTGATCGCGGGTAGCTGAGTGAGAATCGCCTGCAATCCGGCGTGCCCCGACGGCTGTGTCACGTCGACCACCGTGATCGT
>JBEKGV010000392.1:0-5083 GCA_050012615.1 Acetobacteraceae bacterium
ATCGTTCCACGCGCGATCGGCGGTCGACTGTTCAGCGACCAGATGGGGAGGATCTCCTTCATCCTGTTTCTTGTTGTTGCCATGCCGATCGGCGTGCACCACCTGTTCGAGGACCCGGAGGTCGGCTCCGGATTCAAGTTCCTGCACTCGGTGTACACCGGATTGGTTACCATACCGACGCTGCTGACCGTGTTTACCATTTGCGCATCGGTCGAAATCGCAGCACAACGGCGCGGCGGCAAGGGACCGCTGGGATGGCTGGCGAAATTGCCCTGGCGCAACCCGGTCATGCTCGGCGTGGCATTTTCCTTCATCATGCTTGGCTTTGGCGGCGCTGGCGGCATTATCAACATGAGCTATCAGCTCAACAGCACGATCCATAATACGCAATGGGTCACCGGGCACTTCCATCTGATCTTCGCCGGCGCCATCGTCATCATGTATTTCATCATCGCTTACGATACGTGGCCGCATTTGACGGGTCGAGCGTTGGACAGTCTCGGTCTGATGCGAACGCAGCTTTGGCTGTGGTTCATCGGTATGATCGTGCTGACTTTCCCGTGGCATTACGTCGGTATTCTCGGCATGCCGCGCCGCATGGCGTTCTACGACTACACCGATCCGGTCATCGCCCAGGAGGCGGCATCCGTCGTGATGTCGGTGATAGGCGGGGCGATTTTGGTTGTTTCCGGGGCCCTGTTCCTTCTGGTGCTGGCACGCGGCCAGATCTCGGCGCGCGTGGAGCCGGGCAACTACCGCTTCAGCGTCGCCACGCATCCGCCGCGCACGCTGCCCGCCGCGCTGAATGGGTTCGGTCTGTGGCTCAGTCTGATGATCGGCCTCACCATCGTTAATTACGGCTTTCCGATCGCACATCTTCTCTCGACACAAGGCACCGACGTGCCGGTCATACGCGTTGGAGCAGGACAGTGAACTGGACCTGGCTGCCCAGGCTGCGCGATCGCTGGGTGGTCACCAGCGTTGGGATCACGGCCTGTATCGCGGCCGGCTCCATCGTCGTGGGTTTCGCATGGCTGCCGTACGAACAATCCGGCGAGCGGTTCCGTGGCCTCTGGGATGCGATCTGCTCGGCGGCGGGCCTGATTCATTCCGCTCCCGGCAGTCAACCCGTCGTGCAGGCCGGTTATCCGACTACACAGGTTGAGATCATCCCGGGCATGCTGAGTGACGCCAGCGCGGAGTCGATTGGCCGCGGCGCGACACTGGCATTGCGATGCGCCATGTGCCACGGCGCACGCGGCATGAGCCAGGCGAATGCGCCTAACCTCGCCGGTCAGTATCCAAGCGCGATCTACAAGGAGCTGGCGGACTTCAAAAGCGGCGCCCGCGACAGCGCGATCATGATGCCGCTCGTGGCCGACCTGAGCGACAGCGATATGCGTGATCTCGCGGCGTATTATGCGTATCTGCCACGTGTCCACGACAATCGTGGAGCTGACGGGGGGACGCCACGGATCGTCGCGGACGGTGCACCGATGCGCAACATCGCGCCATGCGGTGCGTGCCATGGCGAACTGGGAAGTAAGATCGGCGCTCCGTGGCTTGAGGGTCAGCCGGTCGCCTACCTGCATGCGCAGCTCGATGCGTTCGCCAACGGAACGAGGCGAAACGATATCGACCAGCAGATGCGCAACGTGGCACGAGGGATGACGCCGGCGGAGATCACTGCCGCGAGCGGCTATTATGCCGGGAGCCCGTAACTCACGACATTAGGCTTCGCGGAGCGAGCGGGCGGCCCGTTTCCATGCGGTTGCCGGCGAACTTGATATTTGTGCCTCGATAATCCAGGGAGCGAAAATCTTCATGGCATCTGCACCAAACAAGGTCCGCTTTGGGTCGAGACCCGCCAAGAACGGGTCACCATCTATGCCGGATGCCGCGCGAGGTGGGCCAGCATCAGGGCGTTGACCTGTTCCGGGACCTGATCAGCTGCGTAATGGCCCACGCCGGCGAGCGGGGCGAACGTGTAGGGAGCCGCGATGAACTCGGCGGTGCCTTCGGCCGCCATGCGGCCGACCGTGTCGTCGGCATCGCCCCAGATAAGCAGCGTCGGCACACGCGTGGCCCCCACCGGCGCATGCCCAGTACCGCGGGCGCGGTACCAGCCGATCGCGGCCGCCATCGCCGGACGGTTGCCGATAACCGAGATGTGCTTCTCGATCGCCGCCTCCGGCACCCCGTTGCGGCGCAGACGCGCACGCACCCAATGCGCGTCGTCCGCCAGGACCTTGTCCTCGGCCCCAGGCTCCAGCAGCCATTTGTGATGAGCAGAGCGTGTCGGTTGCTCCGGGTCCTCCCGCATGGCGCGGTTGAACGCGAGCGGGTGAGGACGCGACAGCATGGTGAGCGAGCCCAACCGCTCGGGCCAGCGCTCGGCGATGTTCCACGAAAGGCTGCCACCCCAGTCGTGCCCGGCGAGGTGAAAGCGGCGCTCGCCATGCCCGAGCCCGGCGACGATGGCCATGGCGTCGCCGATCAACATGTCGATCATGTAGTTGGCATGCTCCGCCGGGTCCGGCCGTGCACCGGGTGCGTAGCCGCGCTGATTAGGGGCGGCCGCGAAATAGCCGGCCTCGGCAAGCGCCACTACCTGCGATTCCCAATAATGGCGGGAGACGCAGAAGCCGTGCAGCATCAATACCAGCGGTCGGCCGGGATCGCCGGCGACCGAGACGTCGAATTCCATCCCCGGCGCTGTCCGCACGATGCGTTTCTCGATCGTCGTGGTCATCGTCGTTTCCTTGCCTTGCCAAATCGCCGCGTGCAGCATTCCGGATATCGGACGGTGACGTCCAGTCCCCGCGTAGCTCTGGGCCGGAGTTGTCGTGGGCTCGATTGCACCAGCTCTGGAGTGGAACCCTCGTTCGGCGTATTCGGCCGCCGACACCACATGGCAGTGTCCACCAACCTGGCATATCGCCGAGTGCTCATGCACTTCGCGGATAGGCTGACCTGGCAAACGACAACGCATGGGCCGCATTCGACGCGCGGTGGCTTGACCACCCCATACATCGTAATGCTCTCCCTGGAGACACTTTTTCCTGGAGCGCCTCGTGCTGACTTATGACTTCCGCCTGCCGCCCGGTCCGCGAACCGTTGAGTACGCGCTTCTGGCGGAAGACCTCGGCTTTCGGGCTGTGTGGTGCCCCGAGGTTCCCGCCTTCGGTCACGACATATGGGTCACTCTCGCCCGTATCGCCGAAAAGACGAAGCGCATCAGGTTTGGCCCAGCGGTGCTGATCCCGAGCTATCGCCATCCGATGGCGCAGGCTTCGGCCATCGCGACACTCGAGCAGATCGCGCCGGGACGCCTGATGGTTGGGTTCGGCACCGGCTTCACGGGCCGCGCGGGGATGGGCAAGAAGCCGTTGAGCCTTGAGAGCATGCGGACGCATATCACGCGGGTTAAGGCGTTGCTGAGCGGCGATGTTGCCGATATCGACGGAGGTCTGGCCCAGATCCTCGCGTCCGACGGCCAACTGCCTGACCGGCCGATCAAGGTGCCGATTTACATGGCGGGCCAGGGCCCGAAGGCCCGTGCGCTCGCCAAGGAGATTACCGATGGCCTGATCGCCCTCGGCGGTCCGGCCGAGGGGTTCGAGACCTGTCTTGTGTCGGCCAACGGCACGGTCCTCGATGACGGCGAGGACGTTACTTCGCCGCGCGCCTCGACCGCGCTGAGGCCGATCATCGCGCTTGCGTATCATCATCGGTGGACGACCGATCCGGAAAGTGTGAAGGGGCTGCCGAACGGGGAAGCGTGGCTGGCGAGTGTCGAACGTGTGGACGAGAACGTTCGGCATCTGTCCGTTCACCGCGGTCATAACCTTGACGTTTCGAACGGCCATGACCCGCTCGTCGACGTGTCCAACGCCAAACAGATGACGTTCACGGGCACGCGCGAGGCGTTGCGCGAACGTCTGGCCCGGTTTGAGGCCAGGGGCGCCACTGGCGTTATCTTCGGGACGACGGGTTACGATGTCGAGCGGGAGCTGAGGGCCTACGCGGAGGTCGCGGGATTGAGGTGATCGAGGTGGGGTGGGTGGTGGTGGGCCGGCGGTCTCACTTTGAGGGCCATGACAAAGGGGATTGCGTCTTTTGCAAACGCGGCCGCGGCCCTAACGGCCTGGACTGGCAGGGCCGCTCCTCGGCGGCTGGCCGTCGGCGCGGACCCGGATCCACTTGACCTCGCCGGCCATGGGAGCGACATATCGCAGACTACGGTAGGGAGGACCTTGGGCGGATTTTGGTCAAGTCGATCCCTCATTATGCCGGCGCCGAGACGCTTTGCGGTGCATTCGGGAGGGCTGGAGTCAGTGAGTAAACGCGCCGGCAAGCTGCCGATGTTACAAGCTCGAAACGCACTTCGTCCATTCTTCAATGCGCGCCGTGATATTCCTCGAGCGACACAATTCCAGACGGTCCGTAAGGTTGTACCACCCGATGAGTTGGCGCGGCTCTATTCACAAACCGAGCACAACCGTGCTTACCGTTTCCCGGGTCTGGGCAATACGTTCCCCCGCGATCCGGACAAAGTACCGGACGCCACGTTGCGGCGCCTCTCGTCTCTCAGTCTCAGCCGAGAGGTCGAACTGCACGTCGCACGCCTTAATCATCACGCGGATGCATTGGGCCGCGCGTTGACTGACCTTGCCACCATAAACGACGCCGTCCGGATGGATAGCTGGACGGATGCCGAAACGCTGGTAGCCCAATACCGTCAGGAGCACGGCCTATCATTAGCAGCCATGCGCAAGGATCTGCTAGTGGCCTTCCAGAACTTTGGGCTGAGCGGACTGGCACGTCGCTACGCGCAAATCGTCGAGGGCACCCAACCCTCAAGCTGGGCACTCCTTGCCCATATCACGTACGATTTGATGGACCCTGGCTTAAGTCCCGAGCGTGCCACTCGTCGCTGGCTCCGCGGCGTGGCTTCGCCAGAAGGGTTTAGCTACTGTGCCACCCCCGCGGTTTCCGAGATGTTGACCTGCTGGCCGACCAAATCCGCGCTAGCGGAGGCATTATTGCGATACAGTGCAGCATCGCTTGTCGATCTGGCGCT
>JBEKGV010000393.1:0-5079 GCA_050012615.1 Acetobacteraceae bacterium
TAAGTCATGAAAATCGGCGTGTTCGACCACATGGACCGAGCCAACGTGCCGCTCGACCAGTTCTTCGACGACCGGATGAAACTGGTCGAAGCCTATGATCGTGCTGGATTTTATGGCTATCACGTGGCCGAGCACCACTCCACGCCTCTCGGCGTCGCGCCATCGCCAGGTGTCTGGCTCGCCGCCATCGCCGCGCGGACGAAGCAATTGCGCTTCGGAGCGCTGGTGTATTTGTTGCCGCTGTATCACCCGATCAAGTTGCTAGAAGAAATCTGCATGCTCGATCAAATGAGCCATGGCCGGGTAATGTTCGGCGTCGGCCGCGGCATTTCACCGATCGAGTTGCGTTATTACGGTCTCGATCCGGACGAGACCCCGGGCATGTACGCCGAAGCGCTGGAGGTCATCCTTCGCGGCCTGACCTCACCGACGCTGACCCACAAAGGAAAATACTATAATTATCAGGATGTACCGGTCGAGATGGAGCCGTTCCAACGTCCCCGTCCGCCGCTCTGGTACGGCCTGGGCCGCCCCGACCACGTGCCGTGGTGCGTGCAACACAAAGTCAACATCGTCGGCAACCTGGGCGGCCCGGGAATGCGAGCGATCACCGACCGTTACCGTGATGAATGGCTGTCTGCGGGCCACGATCCGGCGGATATGCCCCTGATGGGTGTCGGCCGTCACGTCGTCGTCGCGGAAACGAACAAAGAAGCGTTGGAAGTCGCGCGCACCGGCTATGGAAAATGGCGAGAAAGTTTCCTGAAGCTCTGGAAAATGCACAATATGATGCCGGTCGCGCACGCCGTGTTCCCGGAGACCTTTGAAGAAGCCGAGGCACAAGGCCGCGCCGTCGCGGGTACGCCGGACAAGGTTCGGGACTTCCTGCAAACCACGATCGATGCCGGCGGCCTGAACTATGTCCTGTGCCGCTTCGCCTTCGGCGATATGGAGCGGGACGCCTGCCTCAATTCTCTCGACCTTTTCACAAGCCGGGTAATGGCTGATCTGCGCCCTGCCAAGGTGGCGGCATGACCGCCGAGTACGAACTCTTCGCGCTGCGTTACGCGACCAGAGAGGCGAGGCGGCACGAGCATTTCATCGGTGGCGACCCGCACGATGGGCCGATGCCGATGGATTACTTCGTCTGGGTGGCGAAGAATGCCGAACGCGCCGTCGTGGTCGACATTGGTTTCACCGCGGAGAGTGGCGGCAAACGCGGCCGTAAGCTGGAGCGTTGCCCGATCGATTCGCTGTCCTTGCTCGGCGTCGATCCGGAAAAAGTCGAGGATGTGATCCTGACCCATATGCATTACGACCACGTCGGGAATTTTCACAAGTTCCCGAAGGCGCGGTTTCATTTGCAGGAGCCGGAAATTCATTACGCGGTTGGCCGTCACATGCGGCACAAGCAACTGTCCAGAAGTTTCGAACCCGACGACGTCTGCGGCATCGTGCGGTTGAACTTCGACGGAAGGGTCACTTATTACAACGGCCCAGCGGATGTTTTGCCTGGGATCAGCATCGTTCCGACGGGAGGTCATTCCGCGGGACTGCAGTTCGTTTGCGTGAACACGAAGCGCGGCAAAGTCGTGCTCGCCTCCGACGTCACGCATTTTTATGAAAACATGGAAACCTATCGGCCGTTCACGACCGCATTCCACATTGGCGACATGCTGGACGCGTTCGATACGTTACGGGCCCATGCACCAACTCACGAGCACATCGTTCCGGGTCACGATCCCGAGGTGATGCGGCGTTATCCAGCGCCGTCTTCGGCGTTAGAGGGGATTGTCGCTAGGTTGGATGTCGCGCCTAAGGTCTAATAATTGAAAAAGGCAAGAAATCTGGTTAAGGCGTCGGCGCGTTTATGACACTTAGCTAGCCGGAACGGAGAATTTCTTCGAGCCTTGTCACGACGTGCAAACTCGCCTCATAGTACTGGCGCAATATGTTTGGCCCGATAGATTGAGACCCACCATGAGCTACCTGGTTTCTAACGGCATAGCACGACGAGACGCTTTCATTCAGATGATCATTCTCTTTTACGAAGCTTTCAAAGCTGTGCCCCCAGTCTGAGTCGAACCGATATAGGAGCTGGCAAATACGCTCGCAGTCGTAATTAACCCCTCTTTGAAAGTATCTTCTTAGGAATCTGCCAACCTGCTTGGGGGACCGATCTGCTAACCGTGCGATAATTACAAGTTCCACACATCTCTCGAGATTTCCGCATATTTGCACGCTCCCCAAGCGGCAGATATACGAGGCCATTCGGCCATCGAGGTTCTTATCGGCTGCGGCAAATACCAACTCCTCAAGCTGTTTAAACCGCTGCTCAATCTCGAACGACACCTAGCCGGCCGATGTAAAGGCTTCAACGGCTAGCGTTCGCCGGACTCGAACTCGCTCTTCCGTCGCGGTGCCGGTATAACATACCCGCTTGAACGCGTCATTTCCAAGTAGGTGATCATAGGATTTAGCAATCGCCTCAGGCGCGACTGGAGGACCTTCTTGGGATAATCTCGCGGTCACGCCGAGCATCACGCCCTCAAACACTGCGGCATTCAGAGGTCCAAATACCGTCGGGTTGGAAGGCCGCGGGAATCGAAATGCCACAGTCCCTTTGGCATCCAGGCACAACTTGATCGCGCGCGAAAAGAGGACTTTCAGATGACTAAGAGTTTGTGCACCAACCTTGTTATAGTCGTCGGCAAATTCATCCAGAAACTCCCGCATCGGACTGGCATACGTCACTCCCCGCTCATGCATCGCGAGGAAGCGGAGAATAAGCTCCTGGTCCTTTAACCTGGTGTTACGATGCTTCCCAAACGCGTTGCGCCAATTCTCATCGTCATTCATTTCTCTGATTGCGGTCAACAACGGCCCATCGCTGATGCAATTGCGAATTTCCTGAGGTGATAACCTAATGCCACCCGAGTTTATCCTCTCAAATACGAAATGCAGACTCTTTCGAGTGTTCTTTGGTTCGTCCTGCTGAAATATTGTCGCATGGATTGTGGAATCGTCAAGTTTCAGTTTGTCCGATTCCGAAAGGTCGTCATATGACTTGTCATTCCATTCATCACGTACCCCTACCAGCCGAAATTTGTTCTCCTGAAACAGACCGCTATAAAAATACTGGAGGGTCCGCAACCGCTGCTGCCCATCGACGACCATGTGCCGGTTGGTAACGGGCTCCTTGTACAAAAAGACGCCCGGTACGGGAAGTCCCATGAGAAGAGACTCGAGAAATCGAGAAGCGTGCCGTTGGGACCAGACGAACCGACGTTGGAACGGCGGCACATAAAACGCGTCCGACTTTAAACGTTTAACCAGCGTATCGACCGTATAGTCAGCACCGTAGCTCGTGATCGAGAATTTCGCATCACCCGGCTTCTCCAATGCCGCGTCATCCTCAACATCTGCCTCGAGCGCCAGCTCGTACTCGTCCTCGATCTCCACTGGTTGTTCATCGGGAACGGCGGCGTCAGTCTTTGCTTTATCCATGTCAAAGGTCCGTTACTGTTGTCCTAATTATGCTGACATCTGCAACGGCGGCTCGATCTCATCGGGGATTGGACAAAAATACGGCGTCCTGGCCGTGCGCGCCTTCAGATCGGCCTTCGCGCGAGCCCGTAACGTCTCGTCCTGTATCGCATCCAGCGCTGTCCCCGCCATGACTTTCGCGACATGGACGAGACCCTTGTGCGCCGCCGGCAACTTGCCCTGCGCGGTCAATTGCCAGGAATGGCCCGGCGTACCGATCGCATAGGTCGCGCCTCGAGCCTGCACCAACGGCACCACCCAACTGACGTCGCCGACATCGGTCGAACCAACCATGGGCACGCGCGGAGCGTCCAGCGGAACGATCGCGTCACACAACGACTGACCGGGCTTGTAAGGCATCCCGGAGCGGCGATACGCGCTCTCGATGTCTTCGTCGGACAGCGTCGCCTGGAACTTCGCCGCGGTCGCCCGGTCCGCGTCGTCGAACGGCGGTGGACCGAGGCGTTCCAGATTGGCCTGCAACGCCTGCTCCAAAGGCGTGTTGCCCAACAGATTCGAAACCGCGCTAATGACCGTGGCTTTGACCGAGGTTTCAGTCATCAACGCGGCACCCTCGGCGATTTTCTTCACACGCTCGATCAGACGGGTCAGTTCCGGCAGGTTTCGCGCCCGAATTAAATACCGCACCTTCGCGAAGGCCTGAACGACATTGGGTGCGATGCCTCCGGCGTCCAGCATCGCGTAATGAACGCGCGCGTCCGAGGGCATGTGTTCCCGCATGTAATTCACACCGACATTCATCAGTTCGACCGCATCCAGTGCGCTGCGCCCGAGGTGCGGTGCGGCCGCGGCATGCGACGCCCGTCCGGTGAACGCGAAATCGATGCGCGTGTTAGCGAGCGACAGCGGCTCGTTCAATCCAGCGAACGCGCCAGGATGCCAGGAAATCGCGATATCGACATCGGAGAACGCACCCGCGCGGACCATGAAGCCTTTGGCCGCGCCGCCTTCTTCAGCCGGACAGCCATAGTACCGCACACGGCCTTTGATCCCGTGCGCCGTCAGATAATCCTTCACGGCGGTAGCCGCCAGCAACGACGCCGCCCCAAGCATGTTATGCCCACATCCATGCCCAAATCCTGGGCCGGGCAGAGGACGCGGCTCAGCGACGCCGGCCTCCTGAGACAACCCCGGCAGGGCGTCGTATTCGCCGAGAATGGCGATAACCGGACCACCTTCTCCGGCCTCTCCGACAACCGCGGTGGGAATGCCGGCGACGTTCTGGGTTACGCGGAAGCCTTGCTCTTGCAGCATCGCGGTGTGCTCGGCGCACGATTTGAATTCGCCATAGCAGAGCTCGGGAGTTCCCCAGACACGATCGGACAGGGCGTTGAAGTCGTCTTGCTTCGCATCGACCAGCCGCCAAATTTCTTCAGTGTTTTGCATTCGTTGGTTTCCGTTCGTGTTAAGTCGGTACTGGGCCGTCTCGTTCCCCGTTCGTCATCCCCGGTTCCCCGTCCATCATCCCCGATTCCCGTCTGTCATCCCCGGGCTTGACCCGGGGATCTATAC
>JBEKGV010000394.1:0-5075 GCA_050012615.1 Acetobacteraceae bacterium
GGGCATGCCCGCCCCGATTGTGACCGGGGTTACTTCACGCCAGCAATCGAAGATCCGATCCGCGTCGAACCTTGACCAGACTTGTTACATAACCTCTATCACGGCGGATGCGTCGACTTCTGCCCGAAGTCTTCCTTCCAGATATCGGACCAGATCGGCGAGGACGGCCTTGTGCGCGGCTTCACGCCTGTTCTTCAAAAGCGCACGGCAACGTTCGATGTGAGTGATGAGTTCATGTCGGGAATCCATGGCTATTACGCCTTTCGGCCAACAGAGGCCGCCGCGAAGATATGTATCATTTAGCTACACTGTCCAATGAAATAGTAAGCATTAACGGATTATTACCGATGTAAATGTTTGGTCGGTAACACGAGTATACCAGCTATCGACTAGCGGCCATCGTCGGCGAAAATATCGCGAGGGCGAGCGCCGGGAGCCGACCCGGCGCATCTGTATCCCGCGGCACGCCTGCTTGATGCCCCGCCTCCGCGCCATCGCCAGCATCGCCAGCATCGAGGTTCGAGGCGATTTCCTTCTCCCTGAGCTATGACGTCCGAACGAATCGAAGCGGTGCGGACTGCGCCAACGCCAGATCCAGCACATGAACCATCGCCGCTGTCCCGACCACCGGGATCAACAAATTCAGCAGCGGAACATAGGCCGCGGCCGCCATCACACCGCCTTGCGCCAACGCGACCGGGCGAACGGCGCGATACAGAGCCTCGGCGTCCGGGCGACTCAGACGGCGCATCGCAACGGCGATGAACAACCCTCGCCCGATGGCCCACGCGGCGATGGCCCAACCAATTGGGAGCCCAATTCCTGGCAGGAACAATGTCAACAGCAGGGCGAAAGCGTTTAACCCCAGTACCCGCAAACCGACTGCCACACTTACCCAAACCTGGTCCAGCAGCGGTGCCGACTGAGCCGGCGGCATCGAGGGATAGAACCGCCGTTCCACCGCGCGCGCGATGCGCTCGAAATACAACGCGCCGATGGTCGCGGCGACGGGGAGAAACAGCCACATCGCCAACACGGCGGCGGCGACGGAGCCAAGCGCGTCCAAAGCCCAGAGCAGAGCACCGTGAGCGGCGACGAAGGTGTGGAGTCCGGTGATCGTGCCGGCGAGGATGACGATGAAGAACAGCGCGGAAAACAGAACGCTGCGCCATACGACCCTCAACAACGCCGGATCAGACAGTTGCGACAGCGCGCGGGTCAGAGGCAGCAGGAAAGGTACCATGCCAACGGTGTATCACGGCCGCGACGGATGCCCAGGAGGGGGACAACTCCAGGAGAGGGTGCTAACTGCGGTCGAGGTAAAGGAGGAAGTCGTCCGATGAAGATCGCGAATGTTGAGAGCCTGCATTGCGACGCCGGTTGGCGCACGTTTTCGTTCTTGAAAGTGACCACCGACGACGGATTGACCGGATGGTCGGAATACACCGAGGCCGACGGTAGCCGCGGTCTGTCCGCCGTCATTCAGGGCATGGCCGAAGGATTGATCGGCATCGATCCTCGCCCGGTGCAATCGATCGATTCGCTGCTCTATGTGCGTCAGGTCCAGGCCCCGAACGGCGTCAACCAGCGAGCCATCGCGGCGATCGAGAACGCGTTGCTCGACATCAAAGGCAAGGCGCTTGGCGTGCCGGTGTACGAATTGTTCGGCGGTCCTGTGCGGACGCGCATTCCGGTCTATTGGTCGCATTGTGGGACGTACCGGGTGCGCAACCACGAACTCGTTGGCGTGCCGCCGTTGAAGAATTATGAGGATGTCGCGGCACTCGGATATGAGGTGAAAGCCAGGGGTTTCAAGGCGCTGAAGACCAATATCCTACCGTATGAGCACGGCAGACTCGTTAGCTTCGGTCCAGGCTTCGGCCGGACACCGGGGCATCCGGAGTTGAACGCGGACCGGAAAACGCTGCAGGCCGTGCGCGACACTCTGGCGGCGTTTCGTTCCGGTGCCGGACCCGATATGGGACTGCACCTGGACGTCAATTATCATTTCAAGACCGAGGGGTTCCTGCAGGTCGCGAAAGCCGTCGCACCCTATGACATGACGTGGCTGGAGATCGACACGTGGGACCCGCGGTCGCTGGCTTTGATCAGGCGGCAGGCACCGTGCCCAATCGCGTCATTGGAGTCGGTGACCGGGCGGCGCGCCTTTCGTCCGTTCTTCGATGCTTATGCCACTGATGTGGCGATCATCGACGTGATATGGAACGGCTTCCTGGAGTCGATTAAGATCGCATCAATGGCCGAGGCGTACGAGGTGAATTGCGCGCCGCACAATTATTATGGGCATTTATGCTCGGCGGTCAGTGCGCATTTCTGCGCGGTGGTGCCCAATTTCCGCGTGATGGAGATCGATATCGACAGCGTCTCCTGGCGGGACGAGTTGTTCATCAACGCGCCAAAGATCGAGAACGGCGACCTGATCCTGCCCACCGGTCCTGGCTGGGGGGTCGAGGTGAATGAAGCCGCGGTGCGCGCTCACCCGCCGAAGGGGCGATGACGAGTTGCGTCATGCTCGGGCTTCTGGTTCGTCATGCTCGGGCTTCTGGTTCGTCATGCTCGGGCTTGACCCGAGCATCGATCGCGGCGTCTTTGGTCGAAAATTCATTCGAACCTGGATGGTAGGTGCGTGTAGTGATCCTCGGGTCAAGCCCGAGGATGACGATGAATGAAGCCCGAGGAAGACAGTGGGTATGACCCGAGGATGACGGCGGGTCAGGCTCGAGGATGGCCATGGGAATGACGATGACGGAACAGCAACTCGCGAAAAGGGAACACTAAGTGACGGAATCTCATTTCGATATTCTTGGCATCGGCAACGCCATGGTCGACGTGACCGCGCGCGTGGAGGACTCGTTCCTGTCACGCCACGACATGCATAAGGGTGCGATGATCCTGGTCGACGCGGCGGCGGCGGAGACTTTGTACAAGGCCATGCCGCCCGGCACCGAAAGCAGCGGTGGATCGGCTGGCAATACCTGTGCCGTTGCCGCCGTTCTCGGCGCTCGGGTCGCCTATCTCGGCAAGGTCGCGGACGATCAACTCGGCGACGTGTTCGCGCACGACATCAAGGCATTGGGCGTCCATTTTCCCTCGACCCAGCTGATCGGCGGCGTGCCCACGGCGCGATGCCTGATCTTGGTTACACCGGATGGGCAACGGACCATGAACACCTATCTCGGCGCGTGTGTCACGTTCGGCGAGGACGATGTCGACGAAGACCTCGTCGCCGCCGCGTCCGTGACATATCTGGAAGGATATCTGTTCGATCCGCCGGCGGCACAGGCGGCGTTTCGCAAGGCCGCCGCGGCGGCGCACCGGGCGGGACAGCAAGTGGCGCTCTCTCTGTCGGATGCATTCTGCGTCGATCGCCATCGCGCTGCGTTTCGGGAACTGGTATCCGGCCATGTGGACATCTTGTTCGCGAATGAAACGGAGATCACCAGCCTTTACGAAAAGAATACATTCGAGGAGGCCGCGGAAGCGGCGCGCGCCGATGTCGGGCTCGCGGCGCTGACAAGGTCGGAAGCCGGAAGCGTGATCCTGCGCGGGTCCGAGGCCGTTGCGATCGCGGCCCATCCCGCTCGGGTCGTCGACACGACCGGTGCGGGCGACGCTTATGCGGCGGGGTTTCTCGCGGGATGGACGTCCGGCCGGCCGCTCGCGGCATGCGGGCGCATGGGCAGCGTGGCGGCAGCCGAGGTGATCGGTCATTACGGTGCACGACCGGAAGCGGATCTGCGAGCGATGGTGGCGCGCGCCCTGGAGTAAGGCACCGACGATCATTCAGTCCAACGGCAAACCCTGTTGATGCCAGCTATCGGTACCGCCTCGCAAGATCGCGACGTCATCGAGGCCGGCGCTTAGCAACGTTTCGGCCGCCCTGGCTGA
Source organism: Acetobacteraceae bacterium (assembly GCA_050012615.1). Lineage (GTDB taxonomy): Bacteria > Pseudomonadota > Alphaproteobacteria > Acetobacterales > Acetobacteraceae > Rhodopila. The sequence continues at coordinate 3,910 of JBEKGV010000394.1, forward strand.
ACGGCGATCGGTCTTGCAGACCAGGACAACGGGCCGCTTGCGTGCCGCGACCTCGGCGACGCGATCCGACAATTCCGGCAGAGGGATGTTGATGGCACCGGGGAGGTGACCGGGCGGCGCGTTGAACTCGTCGGGTCCGCGCACGTCTATCAGCACAACGGACCCGCCTTCGCCCAGGCGACGTTGCAATTCACCGGTTTCGATCCACACGGCTTCGGCTACGCGCGGACGGCGGAGCAAACGGGACAGAAAACCGAGCATTCGACAACTCCCAGGATCGGGATAAGGACGATATCCCATCCGCGCGATTCACGCACCGACGCGAGTTCCGGTCACGGACGTGGGGGTATGAATGACTGAAAGTCTTGACAATGTTTCAGTCTCGATCGACGCCAGCGACACGTTCTTCGTCGCCAGCCGCTCTCGCGCGGACGTCGGGAGCGAAGGCGGATTGGATATGTCGCACCGAGGCGGCAAGCCCGGTTTCATCCGCATCGAAGGTGACGGGCTGTTCATTCCGGATTTTAAGGGCAACCGATTCTTCAATACCCTCGGCAATCTACTGGGCGATAACCGGACAGGGCTGTTGTTCATCGACTTCGAGACCGGAGATCTGCTGCGAATTACCGGAACGGTCGCCATCGATTGGAACCCTCGCGCAACGGAGATGCCTGCGGGGGCCCAACGGTCTTGGCGTGTCGACGTCGCGCGGTTCTGGCGGAGCCGCGGCGCACTGCCGTTCGTGTGGGAATTCGGCGAGTATGCACCTCCAAGGTAATCGACTTCATCGCGAGATCGATGAGAAATCGCCTCCAGGGCCATCGTGGTCCGCGAACGCAGGAGAAGCACAATGCATTCCATCAACGAGACCGTCGCCGGTTATGTCGGCGCCTGGAACGAAACCGATGGCCGGCGTCGCCGCGCCATCATCGAGCGGACCTGGAGCGATGACGGCACCTATCTCGACTCGCATCGTGAGGGTGCGGGCCATGCCGCGATCGACGCGATGATCGCGGCGGCCCAGACACAGTTTCCCGGCTATCGTCTCCATCTTTCCAGTGGGATCGAGGCGCATCATGACCGCGTGCGTTTCAGCTGGACCGCGGGCGGCACCGATGTCGCACCGTTGCTCATCGGGGGCACCGACTTCGCGGTGCTTGCCGAAG
>JBEKGV010000395.1:0-5069 GCA_050012615.1 Acetobacteraceae bacterium
GTGCAGCATGATGCGCGAGAAGTCGCCCATGTAGGCATTGCCGGTGGTGAAGGCGATGCTGTAGCCGGCGACCATCCAGACGATCGTGACGATGCAGCAAATCGTGAACGACTGCATCATGGTCGCGAGAATGTTCTTCTTACGGACCATTCCGGCGTAGAACAGCGCGAGGCCGGGAATTGTCATCAGCAGCACCAGCGCGGTGCTGGCCAACATCCAGGCGGTATCGCCGGAATCGAGTTTCGGCGGCGCGTCGTCCGCGAACGCGGGAGCGGCCATCAGCATGACGGTCGCCAGGGCGCCCAGGCCCCATATTGAGCGAGGTCGGTTCATCAATTTTATCCTCTGGTGTTCTTTAGTGACGGTCCGGTCAGAGTGCGGCGGTGTCGGTCTCTCCCGTGCGGATCCGCATCGCCTGCTCGACGTCGAGGACGAAGATCTTGCCGTCGCCGATTTTGTCGGTGTTGGCTGCCTTGGCGATCGCTTCCATCACCCCGGCGACCATATCGTCACTGACCGCGACCTCAATCTTCACCTTGGGCAGGAAGCTGACCTGATATTCAGCGCCGCGGTAGATTTCTGTCTGGCCTTTCTGCCGGCCGAACCCTTTGACCTCCGTAACGGTGAGCCCTTGCACGCCGAGCGGCGTCAGAGCGTCACGCACATCGTCGAGCTTGAAAGGTTTGATGATGGCCATGATCATCTTCATGATCGCCCACCCCTGGTTGCTGAGAGTTGCATCGTCCGTCTCCCTTGGCGCCGCCGATCCGGATGGGGCGGTGCGGAGATGGACAATTCAACAACCGTGCCAGGCGTTTCGCGGCGAGGCAGCTTCGGGACCGATTTACTAATCGAAACGGGTATCGCGGTGCCCGGCGGATCGACCGAGGCAATTGAGGGATCATATAAATTATATATAAAAATCGCGGTTAAATATCGAAGGTCCTTATATTTCCTGACTCGCCCAATCGACGTGTGACAATTATGCAACAATCGCGAGGCATGGTAGAAGGGCAGCCGCTCCCCCTTGGGGGGCTCGGCCAAAGTCCGGATATCGGGCAGCGGATCGACGGCAATTTTGCCCAACAAAGGAGCAAATGCATCGTTCCCGCGCTCGGCATGGTGGACAACCAGACACGGCACGATTGCCTGAAACGGTTCAGTCCGGCACGAATGCCGACTTGCCGCGTTTCAGAAATGTCCCAACCCCCTTGGTGGCCAGCAACTTTCCGTCTTTCACGACAACTTGCCCGCGCACCAGAGTCGTGACCGGCCAGCCCGTGACTTCGATCCCCTCATAGGGCGTGTAGTCGCTGCCATCGTGGAGGTCGGCGTGCCGGATGGTGCGCGTGATCGACGGATCCCAGATGGCGATATCGGCGTCGGCGCCGATGGCGATGCTGCCCTTGCGCGGATACAGCCCATACGCTCTGGCGTGATTGGTCGCCGTGATCCGCACGAAATGGGACAGATCAATTCGTTTCTTCATGACACCCTCCGAGAACAGAATCGGCAACCGCGTCTCGACACCCGGAATTCCGTTCGGTACCCAGCGGAAACTGGTGCGGCCCTTGGGCACCAGCTTGCCCTTCTCATCATTATAGCGAAACGGACAGTGATCGGAGGAGTAAAAATCGAATATTCCCTGCTCGATCCCAGCCCAGCACGCGTCCTGGCTGGGCTTGTCGCGTGGCGGCGGGCTGCAGACGTATTTGGCTCCCTCCATGTTGAGCCCTTCGAGATCCTTCGCGGTCAGCATCAGGTATTGCGGACAGGTCTCCGACAATACTTTCACGCCGCGGGCGCGCGCCCGCTGGATTTCCTCGATCGCATCGCCGTTGGAGACATGCACGATCACCAGCGGCACATCGGCGATCTCCGCCAGCGTGCACGCGCGATTCGTGGCCTCGCGTTCGGCGGGGATGGGACGGGATGTGGCGTGAAAACGCGGCGCGATGTTGCCTTCGGACTCCAGCTTCGCGGTCAGGAAACGAATGATGTCGTAGTTTTCCGCGTGCACCATGACGAGAGCGCCGGTGTCCTTCGCGACCGCCATGACCTTGAGGATTTCCTCATCGGTCAGCGCGAGGCCCTCATATGTCATGAACACCTTGAACGACGAATATCCGTCGCCGATCGCCGCCGGCAGTTCCTGGCCCAGGACCGTTGGTGTCGGGTCGGAAACGATCAGGTGAAAGCCATAGTCGGTGAAGCACTGGCCCTCGGCCTTGGCGTGATAGTCCTTGATTGCCTGGCGCAGCCCCTGCCCTCTTTCCTGCAGACAGAACGGAATCACGGTGGTGTTGCCGCCAAACACCGCCGAGCGCGTGCCGCTTTCGAAATCGTCGGACTGCACGATGTCGGGGCCGCTCGGTTGGGCGATGTGAACGTGGCTGTCGATGCCTCCCGGCAGGACCAGTTTTCCGCGCGCGTCGATTTCGGTTTTCGCAGAGCCCAGATCGAGGCCCAGGGCGGCGATGCGCCCGTCCTTGATGCCAACATCGCACGTCATGACATCCGAACCGGTGGCGACGGTGCCTCCTTTGATGACCAGATCGAGTTCCGTCATGGCGCGCTCTCCATCCATCGTGGTCCCGCCCCCGGCACCGCCGGTAGTGGGTCACGGAACCATCGTTAGCCGGGACGTCCGGATCACTCTAGTGGGCAACCAAACCGATCACGGGCCAGCAATCACCCCCGCGCATTGCCATATCGCGCCCGGTGTGACGGATGCCACGGCAGCAACAACGTCTCGGCGAACTCGATCGCGTAGAACAGCATCGTGCCAAGCAGGCCAAGCATCACCAGAGCGCCAAACACACGCGTTGTGTCGAACTGACCCTCGGCGATCAGGATCACGGTGCCCTGTCCATCCGATCCGGCGACGAATTCGCCGACGATGGCGCCGACGAGCGCGAAGCTGATCCCCACTTTCATCCCGGCGAACAATGTCGGCAGCGCGTTCGGCAGACGTATCTTCCACAACACCGCGATCGGCCTCGCCCTGCTGACATACGCCATCGCCAGGATGTCCGGATCGATCGAACGCAGGCCCAGTACCATGTCTACCACGATCGAGAAGATCGCCAGCATGACGGCGATCGCGATCTTCGGTTCCACCCCGGTGCCCATCCAAATCACGAAAAGCGGCGCCAGCGCCACCTTCGGCAAGCTGTTGAGTGCCACGAGCAGTGTATAAATCACCCGTTCCAACAGCCGCGAATAAACGATGCCGATCGCTAACGACACACCGAGCACCACCGCCAGCGCGAATCCCGCCAGCGTGGTGATCAGCGTGTCGCCGGACTGGCGCAGATAGAACCAAGGGGCTGATCCGATCTCGACGGCGATACGCGACGGCGCCGGCAGCAGGATCGGCGGAAGGTCGAGCGCACGCACCGCCAATTCCCACAGCAGCAAAAGCCCCGCCAGTACGAGCAGCGTGCTGCCCCGCCCCGAGACGGCAGCCCAATTCTGGGTACCGCCGTCAGCGCTCAGCTTCGCGCGACGCCGAGTTCGGTGAACACGTTGCGCAGGTAGGTCACGTAGGCGGCGAATTCCGCCGTCCCCTGGATCGCCAACGGCCTCGGCCGAGGCAGATCGATCCGCACCACCTCCCTCACTCTTCCCGGACTGGGCGACATCACCACCACACGGTCCGACAGAAAGATCGCCTCCGCGATCGAGTGGGTCACGAACAGCACGGTGCGTCTCGCTGTCTGCCATATGCGGGTCAGCTCCACGTTAAGGTCGTCACGCGTCATCGCGTCGAGCGCGCCAAACGGCTCGTCCATGAGCAGGATCCGCGGCTCGGTGAGCAGAGCACGGCAGATCGCGGCACGTTGCCGCATGCCGCCGGACAGCTCCCACGGATGGCGGTCGATGAAGCCGCCGAGGCCGAAACGTTCCAGCAAGGCGATCGCGCGCGGCTTCTGTTCGCGCCGATCGAGGCCCTGGAATTCCGCCATGATGAGCGTGTTGTCGAGCACGGTCCGCCAGTCGAGCAGCAGGTCGCGCTGGAACACCATGCCGAGGCCGGGCGGCGGCCCATCCACCGCTTCGCCGCGCACGAGAAGTTCGCCGCCGGTGAGTTCCTCAAGCCCCGCCACGCATTTCAACAACGTGCTCTTGCCGCAGCCGGAGGGTCCGAGCAGCGAAACGAATTCGCCGTCCTCGACACTGATCGACACGTCCTGCAGCGCGATCACTTCGCCGCGCCGCGAGGGATAAACTTTCACCGCACCGCGCATCTCGATACAGACGTTTGCACTGGCAATGGCGACGCTTGCCGGTGCCGGCTCGCTCACTTCGCTCACGCAATGAACTCGTTGGTGAAGAAATCGGTGGCCTTGAGGTCCGGCTTGACGAGACCGGCGGCGAGTTGGGTTGCGATACAGTTGTTCCAGTCGGTTTCGGATTGCCATCCCATCGGCTTGCCGGCGGTGGCCGGGGTGTTAAACAGCGTCAGGCAGATACGGGTTTGCTCGCGCATGATATCCGGGTCGAGCCGGGCATCGGGACGTTGCGCCTGCATCGCCGCCACGCCGTCGTCCAGATGGCCGTCGCGCAGCCATGCCCAGGCGCGCAGTTGCACCTGGACCAAACGGTTCAGGGCATCACGTTTCGATTGCAACACGGTGTCGGTCGCCACGAGCCCGTAACTTGGGAAATAGATGCCGGCGTCGCTCGCCAGGATCGCGCGGGATGGACGAGCCTTCGCGGCGACCGGCATTCCGGCGCCGACAGGGGTCAGCAATACGTCGGCTCGACCCGAGGTGTAGGTGCCGAACAGAGCCGAGGGGTCGACCATCATCACGGTCACGTTGTCTCGGGTCAGTCCGCCCGCTTTGAGCCATAGGTCGAGAAAGGGCATCCAGGGGCTGGCCGCGAACACGGTGAGACTTTTGCCGCGCACGTCAGCGACCTTCGTTATCGAGCTCTCGTTTGGCACGATCGCGGACAGGTCGGTCGCCCTCATGAAGCCGACGAAAGACTTCAACCGTGCGCCACCCGCGGCCGCCTGTGAGAGCAGCCCGACCTGGATCTGTCCAACATCGAACTGTCCGGCA
>JBEKGV010000396.1:0-9776 GCA_050012615.1 Acetobacteraceae bacterium
AAACACAAAAACTTTCAAAAAACTAATATAATACCATCACAACATAAAAATTATGATCCAGGAGAATAACTATCTGGCGGCGGGAACCGCCGGCTTCGCTGCCTCCGGCGCCGGCGCGGGAGCAGCCTCGCCCAATCCGGATAAAGTTCGGAAGACGTCACGGATAAGCGCGGGAAGATCCGCGACTTCAACCGTGTTTTTTTGTACATGGGCGCTCACGATCTGCGCAGTGAGGGCCAGTAGATCCTCTGACATTACGGTCTTTTCCTGTCGTTTGGTTGCTTCAAAGTACCCGAACCTCGCACGGCCTTCCAACATTCTGTTGTGATTCGCGTCTCGGAATCCCGTGAAAAGTTGCTCCTTTTGGCCAATCCCGGCATGGTTGTCGAGCATATGATGCGGGAACGTCGGAATGGAACTCGGCTTTAATGGTAAAGTCGCGCTGGTCACCGGAGCAAGCCAGGGGATCGCCGCCGCATGACCGAAGAAATATTCGACTACATCGTCACCGGTGCCGGCTCCGCGGGGTGCGCCATCGCCGGACGGCTCTCCGAGAACGGCCGGTATCGCGTCCTGCTGTTGGAGGCCGGGCCGCCGGACACCAACCCTTGGATCCACATCCCGCTCGGCTTCGCACGCACCTACGTCAATCCAAAGATCAACTGGAAGTTCGAGACGCAGCCGCAACCGCAATTGAAGAACCGGCAACTTTATCTTCCCCGCGGCAAGACACTTGGCGGGTCCAGCTCGATCAACGGGATGGTCTACATCCGCGGCAACCACGGCGACTATGACGAGTGGCGGCAACGCGGCTGCGAAGGCTGGGACTGGGAATCGGTGCTGCCATTCTTCCGAAAAGCCGAGAACCAGGCACGCGGCGAAGACGAATTCCACGGCGTCGGCGGGCCGTTGCACGTCTCCGACCAGCCGGCGAAATTCGAACTCACCGAAGCAGCGTTGGCTGCCTGCAAGCAAGCCGGCATCCCGGAAAATCCGGATTTCAATGGAGCCCAGCAGGAGGGGTGCGGATATTATCAAACGACAACGAGCCGAAGGAGAAGGTGGAGCGCTGCCAAAGCTTATCTCGAGCCCGCGCGTGGCCGAGTGAACCTGGTCACTCAAACCGGCGCCCATGCGACCAAAGTACTGATTAACAACAATCGCGCCACCGGCGTCGAATATCATACCAAAACAGGCAGACGCACCGCGCTCGCCCGCCGTGAGGTCGTGGTTTCCGGCGGCACTTATGGTTCGCCGCAGTTGCTGCTGCTGTCGGGACTGGGTCCTGGACAGCATCTTCAGGACATGGGCATTCCGGTCGTGAAGGACATGCCGTCGGTCGGATCGAACCTGCACGATCACTTCAACACCAATCTGGTCTGGCGCTGCGCGAAGGCGATCACGTTCAACGATCTCGAGAATTCGTGGCCGAAAAAGATCAACGCCGCTGTCAACTACGCTCTGTTCCGCTCCGGTCCCATGGCGAGCAACGGCATTCACGCGGGATTGTTCACCCGCTCCGATCCGCGGCTGGAACGGCCCGACCTGCAGATCAACATCTTCGAGTGGAGCACCCTGGAACGCAGCGCCGTCAGGGTAAAGCCGCATCCGTTCCCAGGCTTCACTCTGATGCCGGTGCATCTGAGGCCCGACGGGCGCGGGACCGTACGATTGAAGACTCCCGATCCGCTGGCGGCTCCCGCCGTGCTGTTCGATTACCTGCGCACGGATTACGACATCAGTGCACTGCTGACCGGCATTCGCCTGTGCCGGACCATCGCCGCTCAGCCCGCCCTGCAGCCCTACGTCATGGACGAAATTCTGCCCGGTCCCGACACGAACTCCGACGAAGACATGGTGGAATACGTCCGCCAGACCGGTGTATCGAACCAGCACCCAACCAGTTCCTGTGCCATGGGCCACGGCCCGAATACCGTCGTCGACCCAAGGCTGCGTGTGCACGGCGTCGAAGGGTTGCGTGTCGCCGATGCCTCCATCATGCCGGTCGTGGTCGGCGGCAATACCAACGCGCCGACCATCATGATCGGCGAGAAATGCGCGGCGATGATGCTGGAGGACGCAACGTGACTTCGGAGAACGGAATGTCGGACGAGTTTGATTTTATCGTGACGGGTGCCGGCTCGGCTGGCTGTGTCCTCGCCAACCGATTATCGGCATCGGGAAAATACCGGGTGCTGCTGCTGGAGGCGGGCGGCAAGGATTCCAGTTTCTGGATCCACGTTCCCATGGGCTACGCGAAGACCTTCGTCGATCCGAAGGTGAACTGGATGTTCGAGAGCGAACCCGAAGCGCGACTGAACAACCGCACCATGTACCAGCCGCGCGGCAAAGTGCTTGGCGGCACCAGCTCCATCAACGGCATGATCTACATGAGAGGCCATGCCGCCGACTACGACCAATGGCGGCAACTCGGCAACGAGGGCTGGGATTACGATTCGGTCCTGCCGTATTTTCGCAAAGCCGAGGACAACGAACGTGGCGAAAGTGAATTCCACGGCGCCGGCGGGCCGTTACGCGTATCGAACCAACCCTATGAATGGGAAATCGGCAAGGCGCTTCTGGAAGCATGCAAGCAGGCGGGAATCCCCGAAACCGCGGACTTCAACGGGGCGCAGCAGGAGGGCTGCGGATATTATCAGACCACCACGAACAACAAGCGCCGCTGGAGCACGGCCGCGGCCTTTCTCAATCCGGCGCGGCCGCGGACCAATCTCGTCATCGAGACGAATGCCCATGCGACGAAGGTGCTGATCGAAAACAACCGCGCATGCGGTGTCGCTTACCGGACCCCCGCCGGTCCAAAAACAGCCCGAGCCCGCGGCGAGGTGATCGTGTCCGGCGGAGCGTTCGGTTCGCCGCACCTGCTGCAACTGTCAGGCATCGGGCCGGGAGCGCATCTGAGAGACATGGGCATCGAGGTCGTGCATGAATTGCCCGGCGTCGGGTCGAACCTGCAGGATCACTTCAATACGTTTTGCACCTATCGGATCTCGAAAAACCTGTCGTTGAATTCGCTTCAGTACAGCTTCAAGGACCGGATGGTCGCCGGCGCACGCTACGTGCTGTTCCGCAACGGGCCAATGACCGGCAACGGCCTTTATGTCGGTGCCCTGGTGCGCACCGACCCCCGGTTCGAGCGGCCGGACCTGCAAATGAACATCTCTTGCTGGAGCACGATCGATCGCAACCGCCACGGCATCATTTCGCATCCGCATCCCGGCATCTCCATCAGCCCGGTGCATCTGCGGCCGGAAGCTCGCGGCACCGTTCGGCTAGGCAGTAACGATCCGTTCGCCCCGCCACGCATTCATTTCGACTTCATGAAGTCCGATTACGACATGCAGGTGATGCTGTACGGAATCCGGCTCGCCCGGCAGATCGTTCGCCAACAGGCGATGCAGAATCTTATCGTCGAGGAAACCTCACCCGGCATCAAAGTGCGAACCGATGAGGAAATGATAGAGGACACGCGCGCTCGCGGCATCTCCAACCTGCACCCGGTGGGAACCTGCGGTATGGGGCAAGGCCCGATGGCGGTGGTCGATCCCAGGCTGCGTGTGCATGGTCTTGGCGGGCTGCGAGTTGTCGATGCCTCCATCATGCCTGTCATCATCGCCGGCAATACCAACGCGCCCACCATCATGATCGCGGAAAAAGCATCCGACATGATCCTGCAGGATGCTCGCGCCGCGTAGGGAAAGGAACCGACCATGGAACTTGGGATTCATTTGCCGCATATCGGCCGCAAGGCCAGTCCGGAAAATATCCGCCGTGTCGCGATGCAGGCCGAGGAACTTGGGCTCGCGGATGTTTGGGTCAGCGAACACATCATCGTTCCGAAGAGCGGTGGCTATCCGCCGTCGCCCAATTTCTGGGATCCGGTCCTGACGTTGACATGGGCGGCCGCGTGCACGGAACGGGTACGGCTTGGCACGTCGGTGCTCGTGCTGCCGATGCGCCATCCGTTGCCGTTGGCGAAGGAACTCGCCACGCTGCAAAATCTGTCGAAGGGCCGGCTGATCCTAGGTGCCGGCGTCGGCTGGCTCGAGGCCGAATTCGACGCACTGGGCGTGCCATTCAAGGAGCGCGGGCGGCGGATGGATGAAGGCATCGCCATGATGAAGGCGGTCTGGAGTCAGGATCCGGTCACTTTCCCCGCGAAATACATTCCCGCGGTCATCAACGATATGCGGTCGCAGCCACAACCGGTGAAACCAATCCCGATCTGGATCGGCGGATCATCTGACGCCGCGATCAATCGCGCTCTGCGCCTGGACGGTTGGCACGGCAGCCGGGTGCGGCCCGAAACGGCGGTGGACATGGTGCAACGCTTTCGAGCGGTACGGCCAGGCAACGACTTCACGATCTCGCTGCGCATCAACATCAACGAGGAAAACGTCGACGATACCCGCTCTGCCCTGGCGGCGTATAAAGCCGCGGGCGTTCAGCACGTGATGGCCGCGCCGGAGGATCGCGAAATCGGCGCGTATCTGAAGACCGTTGAACGTTTCGTAAAGGCGGGGCAAGGTTTGTGATGTCACCTATCAGCGTCATGAGGGGGTGTGTGGAATGCCGCTTCCAAAAAGCCGCCTATAACAGCGGAATTAAATTCTAATCGGTCACCGCACTACTCTCAACGTCATGGCCGGGCTTGACCCGGCCATCTTTACCAGCACGGTGTTGCGATTGATGGCCGGGTCAAGCCCGGCCATGACGTGCAAGACTTATGCCCACTGTTATTAGCCCGCATCGCGTTTGTGCGCTCAAATAACCGCCGCATCCTTCAACCGCTTCAACTCCAGATTAGGGACAGCCAACTGCCCCGCCCGAGGATCATCGACCCGCAGGATATTCTCACGGGCCGCATAATGCGGATCCTCGAATATCTCATCGATCGAATACACCGGCCCGCATGGGACCTGCGACGCCTCGCACAGTTTCAGCAGATCGGCACGATCGAACTTCGCGGTCCAGGCGCCGACCGTTTCATCGACGATCGCCCGATCCCTTTCGCGCGCCGCCAGCAATCCCCAGCCTGACGCATCGGCCAGGTCCGGCCGCTCCATCGCTTCCGCCAGGCGAGCGAATATTTTGTCATTCGTGCAGGCGATCGCGATCCAGCGGTCGTCCTTTGTCGGATAGTGGCTGTGCGGCACCACGTTGACCGTACCTGGTCCCATGCGCTGGCGGACATAGCCATTGTATTGAAACGCCGGCGCGAGTTCGTCGAGGATACGAAAGATCGGCTCGTAGAGCCCGATATCGATGACCTGTCCCTCATTGGTCTTTTGCCGGGCCTGCAGCGCCAGCAACGTTCCGAGCGCACCATAAAGCCCGGCCATGTAGTCCGGAATCGTTGCAGAGCCGGGGGTGACCGGGGCGCGATCAGGATAGCCGGCCAGGAACGACAATCCACCGAATGCGTTGCCGATGCGTCCGAAGCCTGGCCGGTCTCGATAGGGACCGGTTTGCCCGTAGCCGGAAATCCGCACCATGATCAATCGCGGATTGACCGCGTGCAGCACGTCCCATCCCAGACCCCAACGCTCCATGGTCCCTGGCTGAAAGTTTTCGATCAGCACATCGGATCGTTCCACCAAACGCTTGAGCAGCGCGACCCCGTCCGGTTTGCGAAGATCCAGCGTGATGCATTTTTTGTTGCGGGATTCCGACAGCCACGGCAACGAGTCGCCGCATTCGGTCATCGTGCCAAATCGCCGTGTCGCATCGCCCACACCAGGCAGTTCGACCTTGATCACCTCGGCGCCAAACTCCGCGAGCTGCGTGGCACAGAATGGACCCGCCAGGAACGATGCGACGTCCAGCACGCGGCACCCCTGCAAGGCCTGAACGTCGAACATCATGGGGCTCCCCGCGCGAGCACTTGCCGTGCCCGTTGGACAATCGGATAATCGATGAACTGGCCATCCAACTGGATCGAGGCGAGGCCTCGGGCTTCGGCCTCCTCAAACGCCACGACGACTCGTTTCGCCCATGCCATTTGCTGTTCGGATGGAGAAAAAGCCGCGTTGGTGATCGCGATCTGATCTGGATGGATGCACATTTTGCCCTGGAACCCCAGCGCGGCGGCCCGTTCGGCGGAGCCAGCAAACCCATCGGCATCGCGCAAATCCGCCCAGACCGTGTCGAGCGGCGGCTCGATTCCGGCCGCGCGAGATGCCATGACGACCGCCGACCGGGCCGGCAACAATTCGCTCTCGTCACGAGACCAGACCATGCCGAGATCGAGCGTGTAGTCTCCTGCTCCAAACGCCAGCCGTTTCGTGCGCGACCCGGAGCTCGCGATCGCGCCGATATTGCTCACGCCCAACGCGGTTTCGATAATGGGCACGAGATCGATGCCGCCAACCGGCAGGCCGCGTTCGCGTTCAAGAGCGGACAACAGCCAATCGGCGGATTTCAGTTGATCCGGCGACTCGACTTTAGGCAAAACGATCCCGTCGAGGCCGGGTCGCGCGATTGTCACGATATCCGCGTAACACCACTCGGTGGAATAGGCATTCACCCTGACATAAAGCCTGCCGCTTCTGGGCTGGTTGAACGCCCGCACCACCAACTCTCGCGTCGCCGGTTTTTCGCTGATCGCAACGGCATCTTCCAGATCCAGGATGACCGCGTCGGCGGCCAGGGTAAGCGCCTTTTCCACCCGTCTCGCATGGTTTCCGGGTGCGAACAAAAAGCTCCGCGATGCCACTGACCCGCCTCCTACTCCTGCGGATAGCGCCACGGTTGCGCCGGCTGCGTCGCGGTTTCGTCGATCGTCCATTGCGGCAACGCCAACCCGTCGGACACGTCCGAAAAGACCAGGCGCACCCGTGTGCCTATGCCGACCGACTTCACCACATCGGGCGGAGCGAATTCGCCATTCGGCAAAGTCAGGTTGGCGACGACTCGCAGCCCGTCATCCGGCGTCGGCTTGCCCTGCTGCGTGTCAAGCTCCACCAGCAAAACCATATACGGCGTCTTCGCTTTGAACGCGGGCTGAATGGCGTGGTGCACCTCCAGATAGGAATACACCGCGCCCTTCCCCTCCACCGGCGTCCAGGTCGAACTGGCGCTGGAACAAAATGGACAGGCGGTGGTGGGTGGATAGCGCAGCAGGGAGCAATCATCGCATTTCTGCAGATGGTACTTGTGCTCGGCGCAATATTTGAAATAGGCGAGGTTTTCGCCGTCGAGATCATCGATCGACAGCGCCATTCCCATGTAGTCGCCTTTGATGGTCATTGTCTGATCCCCCTCAGATGCCGCGCCGCATGACCATCGCCGAACCGGTCAGCGGATTGGCCCAACCAAGGTTGGCGGTGACTTCAACATTTTTGACAGCCCGGCAGCCGCCTTCGCGGTAGTCATAGGTGTGCTGCCGTTTGCCGTCCGGACCCGCCGGACAGGAATCGTCGACCTCGCCGCGCAGCTGACGCACGTTCTCGATGACCATGTTCATACCGTGCGTGTACCCTTCGCACAGATGTCCGCCGGAGGTGTTCTGCGGCCGCCTTCCACCCAGGCGGGTGATGCCGGAGGACACGTACTCGCCACCCTCGCCCTTCTTGCAGAAGCCATAGTCTTCCAGCTGCAGCATCGATGTGAAGGTGAAAGCGTCGTAAGCGCCGACGGCGTCGATATCCTCGGGGCCCACCCCGGCGTTCGGCCAAAGGATGTCCTTGGCATAATAACCCGCGACCCGGGAGATCGGGCCGTGCTGATAGTGCATGTCCATGCGCGGTTTGCTGCAGCGCCCGACGATGCCGCGGATCAGCGGAGCTTTATGAGCCAGATCTTTGGCCCGTTCAGCACTGGTGACGATGATCGCCGTTCCGTTATCCGTCTCCACGCAGCAATCGAGCAGGTGCAGCGGCTTGCAGATGATACGGCTGTTCAGCACCTCATCCACCGTGAAGCGCTTTTTGTAATAGGCTTTGGGATTGTTCGACGCATGCTCGGAATGCACGACTTTCACCATCGCCACTTGTTCCGGCTTCGTGCCGTAATCGTACATGTGCCGCATGAAAGTCGGTGCGAAACTCTGCCCCGCGCTCTGCCATCCGTAAGCGCGATTATGCAGCATGTCGCCATTGACCGGTGCCGCCGAGCGGGCCCCGGTGCCGCCGATGCGCACCTGCGAATACCCGTTCATGGCGCGGAAGATCGCGACGCACTTGCACAATCCGGCTTCCATCACCCCGATCGCGATGCCGATCAACGCTTCGGTCGAGGAGCCGCCGCCGATGCAGTCCATATAGAAATTCAGTCGTGCGCCGATATCGCCCGCCATGAACGGTGACGGCGTCGAGTCATTGCCGGAATAGGACAGCATCCCGTCAATATCCGAAGCTTTCAGTCCCGCGTCCGCGATCGCATTGCGCAAAGCCCAGGTTCCGAGGGCGCGTGTGGTTTTGCCGGACCCGCGGGTGTAGGTGGTTTCGCCGATACCCACGATGGCATATTTATCGCGGAGATATTTAGGCGTCGAAACATCGGTGTCCGCGGGTAGTGGCATGTCCGTTCTCCCCTTTTCTGTCGGTCCCGGACAGGCTGGCGCGGGCAGCCTCATCCGTCAACGTACAGGGCCGGTTGAGGCGAACGCGGTCACCCAGTACGATCGGAGAAACCAAGGAGAAACAGCATGGCTGAAGTCGTCCAATTCCCCGGCACCGTTGAGTGGTCAGGCGAAAATCCCGGTATTTCTCTCAAGACCGACCCGAACGGGCCATTCACCGCGCTCGCGAGTTTCTTTCGCGTCGTGTTGTCGCCGCATGGGCGAGGCCACGCGCTGGTGCTTGTGCAATCGTCGAGTGAACCGGTTGGTCCCGCTTCCGTCTGCCTGACGGACAACGAGCCGCTCGCCCGCTGGCTGGTCGCCGAATTCGTATCGAATTTCGGCGCGTTTAAAGGTCTCGCGGCGCTGCGAGCTCTCGAGTACCGGAAGCTCGACAGTGTTGAAAGCAGCGGCGATCCGGGCAGTACGTATTCAGAGACAATGAAGGCTGGCGATCTCATGGTCGCTCTCAGCTGGTCGCGGTTGGGCGCTCCATTCTGTTTCGCCAACCCACCGGCTTTGTCGGCGACAGGCGTGCACCACATGCCCAGTTTGTTCGTCGGCTGCGAGGAGGCATCGATCGAGGTTAACGGCAAACGCCTACCCGGCTCACCCATCCCGCGGGAGGTCGCGGGTCACAAAATCTCCACCGCGATGCTGGCGTTTTCCGAGACGTGGATCCGCGCCACCAACTGACGTCACGACGCGCGCACGGCCGCCGCCAGCTCTCGCACCTGTTCCAGCACCGCCGCCGCGGCGTCGGGCCGCGCGTTCCCATCGTCGTCCAGGTGATGCGACAAGGTTTCGATCAGCGCCGACGCCACCACCGCCGCATCCGCGATCCGCGAAGCCTCCGCCGCCTGAGCGGGAGTTCGCACGCCGAAGCCAATCGCGATCGGCAAATCGGTTGCTTTCCGGACGCGCGGAATTGCTTGCGACAGATGCTCGGACGTCGCGCTCCGAGTGCCGGTGATGCCTGTGATGCTAACGTAATAAACAAAGCCCGAGCTGCCGGCCATCACCAGAGGCAGCCGCCTGTCGTCGGTCGTCGGCGCGACAAGGCGAATGACGTCAATGCCGTTCGCTTGTGCGAAAGGCAGCAGCATATCCGACTCTTCCGGCGGCAGATCGACGACGATCAGCCCATCCACTCCGGCGACCGCGGCATCGGCGCAAAAAATCTCCGGGCCATAAG
>JBEKGV010000397.1:0-5579 GCA_050012615.1 Acetobacteraceae bacterium
GCGTCGCGCAGCCCGTCGCCCAACATATTGACGGCCAGCACGGTGATGCAAAGGAAAATCGCCGGAAAGAACACGATGTAGGGCTTGACCTGCCAGAGTGCGCGGCCCTCGGCCATGATGTTGCCCCAGCTTGGGATGATCGGCGGCGTGCCGGCACCAAGGAACGACAACGTCGCCTCGGCGATCATCGCGGAGGCACAGATAAACGTCGCCTGCACCATCAGCGGTGCCAGCGTGTTGGGCAGGATGTGCTTCCAGATGATCACCGGAACGCGCGTGCCGGAAGCGATGGCAGCTTCGACATAGGGTTGCTCACGCAACGACAGCACGACGCCGCGCACCAGCCGGCAGACGCGGGGAAATTCCGCGACGGTGATCGCGATGATGACGTTCTTCATCGACGCGCGGGTCAACGCCATCAAAGCGATCGCCAGCAGTATCGCCGGGATCGACATCAGCCCGTCCATCACTCGCATGACGACGGCGTCGACCCAGCGGGTGAAGCCCGCGATTAATCCGATCGTCGTGCCGATGACCGAGGCGCAAAGGGCAACCGAGAACCCGACCGTCAGCGAAACGCGCGAGCCATACAGCAGCGGGTGCGTTTGGCGGGGGCGAGAGCGGTCGGGTCCACCGTGGCAAGGAACGGCGCGAAGATCGCGATCAAGACCATCAAAGCGACCACCGATCCGCCAAGCACGATGGTCGGGTGGCGATGGACGAAACCCATGACCCGGCCGCGCTGTTTTGGCTCGGGAAGCACGTCGGGAAGCGTAGGGGCGGCGGCGTGGCCGCCGGCGTCCATGACGGAAGTGCTCAATACCGGATCCTCGGGTCAAACACGGTGTAGAGAAGGTCCACGGCCAGGTTCACCAGCACGTAGGTGAAGCTGAACAGCAGCACGACGCCCTGGATGACCGGGTAGTCGCGACGTAAGATCGCGTCCACGGTCAGACGGCCAAGCCCGGGAATGGCGAACACACTCTCGGTGACGACGGCGCCGCCGATCAGCGTGGCGAAACCGATACCGACGACGGTGACGATCGGCACCGCCGCATTCTTCAGCGCGTGCACAAAAAGGATGCCTTTTTGCTCCACGCCCTTGGCCTTGGCGGTGCGCACGTAGTCCTGCGACAGCACATCCAGCATGGTCGCCCGCGTGATCCGCGCGATGAGCGCCATATAGATCAGCCCAAGCGCCACCGAAGGCAAGATAAGGTTGCGCAGGAACGGAACCACACCCTCGGTGATCGAGGTGAAGCCCTGCACCGGCAGCCAGTCCAGTTGCAGCGCGAACACATAGGCCAACAAATAACCAACCACGAACACGGGTGTCGAATAGCCGAACACCGCCACCATCATCACGACCCGGTCGATCAGCGTGCCATGTTTCCAGGCCGCGATCACGCCCATCGGAATGGCGATGCTCAAGGACAGGATCAATGTGAGCGCCATCAGCGACACCGTCGGCTCGATGCGCTGACTGATCATGTGGGCGACCGATAGATTGGTGAAGATCGACGTGCCGAGGTCGCCGTGGATCACCTGCCAAAGCCACTCGGCGAAACGCACCACGAATGGACGGTCAAGGCCGAGCGAGGCGCGGATCCGTTCGACATCTTCGGGGGACGCCTGGTCTCCGGCGATGATCGCCGCCGGGTCGCCCGGAGCGATATAGAGCAAACTAAAAACGAACAGCGCCACCATCAGCACGACCGGGATGGTGGCGAGCACCCGCCTTAGGAAATACGCCAGCATCTCAGGCTTTACTCACGTCCCAGAATACCGGGAACGGCGCCTTCACGACCCCGCTCAGGTTTGACCGCCAGGCCTGATAGGCTTTGAAGAACCCGGTCGGAATGTAAACCACGAAGTCCATCGCGGCCTGGTTCAGTTGACCGATGATCACCTTTTCAGCGGCGAGGTCGGGAGCGGCATACCACTCGGCGATCTTCGCCTGCACCTCATCGGATTTCGGCCAGCCGAACCAGGCGGTCGGGCCGCTCGCGTCGAGCCCGGTGTAAGGCGCCGGATTGGCGCAGTCAGCGCCGGCGCTCCAGGTATGGAAGATGTGCCAGCCGCCTTTGTCCGGCGGTTCCTTGCTCGCGCGGCGCTGGCCCACGGTACCCCAGTCGAGCGCGGTGTACTGCACGTTCATGCCGATCTTCCCCAGCAGGTCGGCGGTGACGTCGCCCTGCGCCTTGGTGATGGCGACGTCGGTCGCCACAAGCAGAATGATCGGCTCGTTCTTGTAGCCCGCCTCCGCGAGCAATTTCTTCGCTTCGTCGTATTTCCGCGGGCCTTTCAGATAGTCGCCGCCCTGTTCGGTATAAAGCGGTGTACCCGGCGTGAAGAAACCGGGCAGCTCTTTCCACAGCGCTTCATCGTCTCCAACGACCGCGCGCATGTAGTCGGACTGGCTCAGCGCGATCTGTACCGCGCGGCGGGCGCGTACATCGTTGAACGGCGGATACAAATGATTGACCCGGAATACGCCAATATTGCCCAGTGGATCGGCGATGTCGACCACCACGCCCGAACTCTTTTTCAACATCGGCACGAGATCGGTGTAAGGTGTTTCCACCCAGTCGACCTCGCCATTTTGCAATGCGCCAGCGGCTGTCGCCGCCTCCGGCAATATCTTCCATTCGATGCGGTCGAAATTCATCCGTTTTCCGCCGGACAGCCAGTTCGCTTTCTCGGCACGCGGCTCGTAGCCGGCGAAACGTTCGAACACAGCGCCGGACCCGGGCACCCACTCGTCCTTTTTGAAGCGCATTGGTCCGGAGCCGACATAATCGCTGATTTGCTTGAACGGATCGGTGGCGGCGATCCGCTCCGGCATGACGAACAAAACCGGCGTGCTGCTTTTGCCAAGCGCGAAGAGCAACTTGGGGTAGGAGACTTTGAGGCGGAAGCGGAAGGTGCGGTCGTCCACGACGTCCAGCGCGTCGAGTTGTCTTTTGATCGGCACGCCCATCGTCGGGTCGCGCGGCATCCATCGGTTGATGCTGGCCACGGCGTCCTTGGCCAGGACAGGCTCGTTGTCGTGAAATTTCAGGCCCGGCCGAAGACGGAAAGTCCAGGTTTTGAAGTCCGGCGTGACCTCATACGCCTCGACCATTTGCGGTTGCGATTCCAGTTTGTCGTTGACACCAAACAGCGTGTCCCAGATCAACAGGGAGCCGTTGCGGACCACATATTGCGTGGTCCAAATCGGGTCGAGGTTGGCGAGGTTGGCCTGCGGCACGAAGCGGAGCACCTTGCTGTCGGCCGCCCGCCCGATCCGCGGAGCCGCCAGAAGACTGGCCGCGCCCGTGGTGGTCCGCAGAAAATCCCGTCGCCGCATTGCTTATGTAATCCTTGCCGCCCTGTCGAAATGCCGGGTCCGGCATGCCGAGACTGCCTAACCTGCCCGATATCGGAATGCAATTCCAGTGCCATTGACGCCGGGCCAGACCACGTAAATGCCCCCAACACGACGGAAATCCCCCATCATCCCATCACATCCTGGGCCGATCGTACGACATGGCGCAGGTCGCCGGTGCGCCGGGTAACGCCAATGGCGTCGAGATACTCCAACACAACGATTGTCAGGTTGCGCCCAATACCGGATCGCTTGTTGAACTCCGCCGCGGTGAAACCAGCTTCCTCCGCTTCGGCGGCCAGCACATGCGCGATTTCGCCGAGCGCCACGATCGTCTCGGGCAGAAAGAAGCGGTTGCTCGCGACGCCGACCAAACGTCCAAATCGCTCAAACCGCAGCAGCAAGGCCTCCATCTCCTCAAACCCCAGGCGCGTCTCGTCCGCCAGCTCCCTCACCCTGGGGGGTCGCAAATCGGCTTTGGTCAGCGCGGCCTTGATCCGCGTCCACCACGCCTCATCCAGTGGCGCCAGAACCGGACGGTGGCCCGGCAACCGCCACGCGAGACCGTCGCGCACGATGTCACCCCGCGAGCGAAGCACTTCGAGCACCGCCTCGGCGATATTGGCCGGGATCGGGCTTGCCGCGCGCAGCAACTCGGCCTTGCCTGGTCCCATCTGATCGGCCCGCGCCGCATGCCATCCGGCAAGATGACTGGTCAGACTGGTCCTCACCCGCTCGATCGTCGCCGCCGAAACCAGGACGGGCGCGCTCTCGGAACCCACACGAATGGCATTGCCACGAATTTCTGGGGCCCCCAATTCCGGCCCTCCCAATTCGGGAGCGAAATCAGTTGGCAGATTGCGCGCCACTCTGAACCGCTGGAGGTCGGCCCATCCTTCCGCCGCCAGCAAGGCCCGAAACGAGCCGGCGGGATCGGCGATCGCATGCGCCGCGAGCGACGCCGCGCGTTGCTCTCGCCGCACCCGGCGATCCGGAGAAAACGGATCGATGACAATCCCGCCGGCCACAACCCGCCCAGAGGAGTCATCTCGCAGGATCAATCGGTCTCCATAAAGACACACGCTCGGCTTATCGAGCGCGATCGTAATGAACCCTTCCTCCCCAGGCGCCAGATCGCAGCCTTTTTGCGCCAGCACCCGTCCGGTCACACTGGAGGCACCGAAATGCACATGCACGCGGCCGGCGTGGCGTAATGCCCGGTCCGCCGCCACCCGAACCGCGGCGTCGATCCGCTGCGTTGGTGCGTGCAGCGACGGATCGATCAGCCAATCGCCTCGTTTCAGCTTTGTCCGTTCGATCCGAGGGCCGGTAATCGCCAGCGCGCAACGATCGCCGGCCCGCGCTGTCGCGGCCGCTTCGCTATGCACCTGGATGCCGCGCACGCGCGCTGCCAGCCGCGGCGGCGATAGCAACAGACGATCCCCTACCGAAACAGTACCCGCGGCGGCCGTTCCGGTCACCACCAGACCCGCCCCCGCGGGCGAGAAACTCCGATCGATCGCCAGCCTGAATCCACCGGATGCGTCACGCGCCCGATGCGTCGCCGCTTTGGTCTCGATCATCGCGAGCACCGCGGGAATGCCGTGCCCGGTGACAGTCGACGTTTCGAGCACGGGCGCCGCATGGTATCCCGCACTGTCCAGCACGCTGTGAACCGCCGCCCTTGTCGCATCGAGATGGGAAGCGTCGACCCGATCGATTTTGCTAATCACGACAGTAAGGTCGAGCACGCCGGTCAGCCGCAGAATGGACAAATGCTCCATCGTCTGCGGCATTGGTCCGTCATCGGCGGCAATCACCAGCAACACGGTGTCGATCGACAGCACGCCCGCGAGCATGTTCGCCAGGAACCGTTCGTGACCCGGAACATCGACGAACCCCACCATCGCTCCGGACTTCAGGCGAACATGCGCGAAGCCAAGATCGATGGTCATGCCGCGCTTTTTCTCTTCCGGCAGGCGATCCGGATCGATCCCGGTCAGCGCACGGATCAGCGCCGTCTTGCCGTGGTCGACATGCCCCGCCAGAGCAATGATCACGGCAAACGCGACCCAGAGTTCGACAACACGCGGAGCGCGACGTCATCCCCGCGTCCAACGTCGTCCCCTCGTTCAACATCGTCCCCACGTTCAACATCGTCCCCGCGTCCAACGTAGTTCCCGCGTTCGACGTCGTCCCCGCGTTCCACGAC
>JBEKGV010000398.1:0-5052 GCA_050012615.1 Acetobacteraceae bacterium
GCGACTTCGCCTGCTGGCCACTTTCCAGGGTTACAGTCCAACAGTTGGCGGCGTCGTCCCAGTGCGCGGCCGTGACCGTGCTGCGGAATTCCATGTCTCGGCGCAGGTCAAACTTATCGGCGACATGGTTCAGGTATTCCAGCGTATCGGGCTGGGGAGAAAAATGTTCCTTCCAGTCCCATTCCCGCATCAACTCCTTGGAAAACGAATACCCATAGGTCCAGCTTTCGGAATCGAAACGAGCGCCAGGATAGCGGTTCCAATACCAGGTACCGCCGACATTCGAGCCGGCTTCGAAGACTCGCGCGGTCAGGCCAAGTTCGCGCAGGCGGTAAAGCATGAACATGCCGGAAATGCCGGCACCTATCACGATCCCGTCGTATTCCGCGATCCGCTCCTCGCCTTGGCGTTCGGCCAGGACGTTCGTATCCGGCATGATATCTATCCTTTGTTGGCGGCGCGCGACGAAAACCCTCGGCGCTTCCGGTCAGTGAGCCAGGATTTCGTCAGTGAGCGTCTGACTTCTCCATCGCCGTGGAATGCTACCGCTTCGACAGGCCATGCCGCAAGATTTGGGAGGGCGGCGTGTGAATGGCACCCAGATGCGGTTGCCCCAGCTTCGCCGCCGCGAGTTTGACAAGCCCCCTCAAATCCTGAACCCTCAAACCGTCACAAGCAGCCGCCAGTCCGGGATTGCCTTCCATTTCCATGGCGCCGCGAAAAAGAAACCAGGGAGAGACCTATGGAAGCAATCGAAGCCCGCACCATGGCCAAAGTGTCACGGCGACTCATCCCATTCGTGATCATCTGCTATTTCGTCGCGTTCCTGGATCGAGTGAACCTGGGCTTCGCCGCGCTCGAGATGAACAAAGACCTCGGCTTCAGTTCCACGGTCTACGGACTGGGCGCCGGCATGTTCTTCATCAGCTACTTTTCATTGGAAACGCCATCGAACCTAATCATGGTCCGCATGGGAGCGCGACTTTGGATCGCGCGGATCATGCTGACCTGGGGCATCCTGTCCGGCGCGATGGCCTTCGTGAGCGGGGAAACCAGCTTCTACATCGTCCGCTTTTTGCTGGGTGCCGCCGAAGCGGGATTTTTCCCCGGCATATTGTTCTATCTGACGCTGTATTTCCCGGCTGCCTATCGTGGCCGGATGGTCAGCCTTTACATGGTGGCGATCCCGTTCTCAGCCGTGATCGGCGCACCGCTTTCCACGCTGATCCTGTACATGGACGGCTTCCTGGGCTTTAGAGGCTGGCAATGGATCTTCATCTCCGAGGCAGTGCCGGCACTGATCCTTTCCGCTGTGGTACTGGGCTACTTAACCGACCATCCTTCGCAGGCGAAATGGCTTGCCGATGACGAGCGCGACTGGCTGGTGAAGCGCCAGGAGTCCGAACAGCGTCAACGTGAGGCCGCGCATAATCCATCGGTTTTGCAAGTGCTGGCCAACCCTCGCGTGTTGACGTTGGGTGTCGCCGGATTTGGCATCGGCTACTCGGGCTACGGCATTTTCTACTTCCTCCCGCAGATCGTGAAAGCGTTTGGGCTGACCAATATGCAAACCGGTCTCGTATCCGCCATCCCGTTCGCCATCGGTGCATTCGGGATGATCTGGTACGGCAGACGATCCGATCGCCTGATGGAGCGGCGCAGCCACACCTGCATCTGTTTCATGATCACGGCGATCGGAATGGTCGCGGTGGCGTTGACCCCCAACCCGTATGTCCGGATGGTCGCTCTGTCCGTCGCGGCGTTCGGCTCGTTTTCGGTGCTTCCGGTGTTCTGGGCGATGCCTACAGCGTTCCTGAGCGGCACGGCGGCGGCCGCCGGCGTTGCCTACATCAACTCGATCGCCAACATCTCGGGCTTCGTCGGGCCGTTCGTCATGGGTTTCATCAAGGATCTGACAGGCAGCTTCGATGGCGGGCTGCTCGTGATCGCCGCCGTGAGCCTGATCTCCGGCATCGCGACATTGTGCATCCACCATGACTCGGAACTCGAGCAGCATTCGGCACTGGCGGAATAGGAGGTCTTCACGTCATGGCCGGCCGCCGAGCCGGCCATCTCTCGCCGCACAGTGCCGCGAGAGGTCCCCCGGACGAGCCGGGGGATGACGTGGCATCGCCGTCTACTCGTTCTCTCCCAGGAACGTCGCATAGGATTTCGCCAGCTCGGGAATGGCCGTCTCATAGAAGCGTTGACCCTTCTCCGGTGTGGCAAGCCCAGGGTTGGAACCGATGCGGCCGTCGGGGAAGCGGCGCCGGTAGTCGGCAGGACCATGAAACCGGCCGGACGGTGCACGCGGCGGATCGAGCGGCACGAGCTTTATCGTGTCAGGGAAAGCGAACTGCGTCAGCGCGACTTCGCTCGCGGTGGCATGACTGCCTTCGTCGTCCCCGAACACTTCTTTGGCCAGGTCGCGCATCGCACGGCCATCCCACCAGTTGGCGAGCCTGCATCTCAGCTCATCGTTCCGCCGCATCCCGATCGCGCCTTCGAACGCGGCGTAGATTTCGGCGAACGCGGCCTGCACCGTCGCGATGTTTCCGCCATGTCCGTTGATGAAAAAGAACCGGCGAAATCCATGACGAGCGAGGGACAATACATAATCGTGGATGATCGCGATCATTGTCGAAGGCCGCACCGTCATGGTTCCCGCGAAACCCATGTGGTGCACTGCGATGCCGACGCCGATCGTCGGGCCGACCATCGCGCCGGCGGCCTCTCCAACGCCGCGAGCAACGAATTCGGCGCAGATGGCGTCAGTGCCGATCAGGCCGTTCGGTCCGTGCTGCTCGGTCGAGCCGATCGGCAGGATGATACCGTTCGACCGGGCAAGATATGCCTCGACCTCTTGCCAGGTCTGATGTTGCAATAGCATGGGGCCTGATCCTCCTGAGGGCAGCGTATCGCACTGTTGGGCGGTACGCGAATGCTGGCCTTGGAAATTCACCTGTCCAGCCGGCAATCCGGGCGAAGACACCGCGACGTTGACGCCCTGCCCGGTTTGGTTTGGAACGGTTCCGTCCAAGGAAAGCTCGTCACTTGACCCGTATGATGATCGCCGTCGCGGCGATGTTTCTGCAACAAACCTGCGGCTCGGTCGCCAGAGTGCTGCCAGCGGTCCTCGCGCCGCTGATCATTCTCGAACTGCACGCCGATCCGTCGTGGGTTGGAGTTTATTTCGGTCTGGTAGCTATCGCCGCGCTAATAGGTCAACTCGGATCGGGCGGGTTCATCATCCGCCATGGCGCCATCCGGATGAGCCAGGTGGCACTGCTCTCGACCGGCGGAGGGTTGGCGGTGGCCATCATTGGCGGCGCGCCAGGCTTCGTGTTGTCGGCTCTGGTCGGCAACGGGATAGCCGCCGTCGCGACTCCCGCCAGTTCGCAATTGCTCGGCAAGTGGGCGGTTCGGCGCTACGCACCATTCGCATTCTCCATCACGCAGACCGCCATCCCCGCGGGCATCTTACTCTGCGGCTCACTGGGCCCCACCTTGGCTCAATCGCTGGGATGGCGCGGCACGATGCTGGTCAGCGCGGGAGCGTGCTGGTTCTTCGCACTGTTGCTGGAGCCGTTGCATGGCCGGCTCGATACGGACCCGCTACCAACCCATAGAGTTCACCTCTCGGATTTCCGGACAACGATCACGGGCGTGCTGTCAGTGCGAGAACTGCGCGCGCTGTCCTTCGCGTGCTTCGCGTTCAACGGTCTCCAGGCGGTGTTCATCGCATATTTCGTAACGTATCTGACGGCGCTCGGGTATGATCTTGTGTCGGCGGGTGCATTGTTCTCGGCGGTTATCGCCATCGCGATACCGTGTCGTATTCTCTGGGGCTGGGTTGGTAGTTTCTATGTCGCACCGCGTTACGTGATGGCCGGGCTCGCGTTCGGGATGGCGGCGAGCGTCGTGCTCACGGGTACATTCACCAGTGCGTGGTCAGCCGCCGCGATCGGAGTGGTCACCGGCGCGCTCAGTGCGACCGCGATGTCCTGGCACGGCATTCTGTTGTCGGAGTCCGCGCGTCTCGCGCCGTTCGGCCGGGCCGGCGCGGTCACCGGAGGTGTGCTGTCGTTCGGCCAGATGGGAGCATTTCTATGCCCGTCGGTGTTTTCGTTGCTGCTGCGAATGACAGGCGGCTATTCGTCGGGGTGGATGATCTGCGCTGTTCCGGCCGTGCTGGTGGGGATAGACTTGTTACGTAAAAGCAATAAAATAGAGGTCGAAAACTGATCGCAATCGTGCCCATACCGTTGGAAAACTCCTTCAGACAAGCCATGCTTTACGTATGTTAACAAGGCTAGAGCTTTATACCTTCCATTCGTAGAAAATCGCTGAATGTCAAATGCTGGACATTCTCCATCATGCATATATTTGGGATGCGTTGCCTCTTAGCCTGTGGCTCTCTAATCAAGGTTTCCATACTAATCACCGGCAACCCTGGTGTGCGCCCAAGCGCGATGATCGACATATCATTAATTCCAATTGTGCCCTTCCTATTTCCGTTATATTCAGAAATGTAAGCTCGGTAGTCGCGCAGCATTCTATTCGTGTGATCGAGATATAGCTGCCAATTCCATTTCTGGTCACCAACCTCGAACCTAAGTGAATCACGATGGCTGTTTATGCAAACTCCGATCGGTCCCCGCAACAGGGCAAGTTCATCATATATCTCAGTGGTCACAGCGAATACTCCACTTGAAACAGATGATGCAATTCGTTGCCAGAGCGTCGCATGGATATCTTCCGGCATATATTCCAATGGATTGCTTAAGCCTGACGTATCAAGGCAGTATCTCGCCATCACACATCGAACCGAGATCTAATGTCCTCAAGATGCCTGATGTTCTTGATGCCCATGAACTCAGCCGCATTATGGTTGGTGATTCGACCGGTAGACCACGCCTCAAGGACCAGTGATGTGTAAAGGTCCCCCCTGGAGGACCTATATCTGGAGCCGTAATATTCTGACCGACCCCCGGCTCGATAATCTTGCTCCTCTTTCAGAAGCTGTGGCCGTTTCTCGTCCCAATAGAAAGC
>JBEKGV010000399.1:0-5026 GCA_050012615.1 Acetobacteraceae bacterium
ACGGCGAGTTGGTCGATCTGCAACCGTGTGGTGGAACTCACGTGTCACGGACAGGGGAAATCGGGCCGATCCAGGTCGTGAAGATCGAAAATAAGGGGCGGCAAAATCGGCGGATTATCATCGCGCTGAGGGATGGTGGGTGACGCGGTGCGCCATGGTCGTCTCCAGACGCTAAATTAAGGTCAGTACATCCCACTTTTCCCGTCATGGCCGTGCTTATTTTTCCCCTCGTGGCCGGGCTTATTTTTCCCGTCATGGCCGGGCTTGACCCGGCCATGACGCATAAAGTCAAGCCAGCCATGACGCATAAAAGTCAACCTGACGATGACGCATAAATTGAGGTGCGCGCGCTTTGATTTAGCGCTTCGGACGCATGACGACACCGGAACCCCCACGACCCTGATTGACTCGCGCCGACCGTCTGGGCACTCCCTACTCTGCGTCTGGCCGTTGTTGGGTCAGGATGGGGAGGGAACGCGATGGGGCCACTTGTGACAACGGAATGGCTGGCGAGTGAGCTTGGCAAACCCGGCCTCGTGATCTTCGACGCCACGAAATACCTGCCCAATGAGGATAAGGACGGCAAAGCCGAGTTCCTGAAAGCGCATATCCCGGGCGCGCGATATTTCGACATCGACGAGGTCGCCGATCCCGACACCGATCTGCCGCATATGGTCCCGACACCTGGCCGCTTCGGCAAATTGATGGGCGCGATGGGCGTCGGCAATGCGTCCCGCGTCGTGTTCTATGACCAGAAAGGCCTTGCCTCGGCGGCGCGCGGCTGGTGGCTGATGGGGCTGTTTGGCCATGACCAGGCTGCGGTGTTGGATGGCGGTTTGCCGAAATGGCTGCGCGAAGGACGTCCAACCGAGACCGGGTCGCCGCCTGCTCCAACCCCGGCATCGTTCCTGCCGGAATTTCGCGCCACGAGACTGCGCGGTGTGGGGGATGTCATGCGCAATGTCGCGGCACAGTCGGAACTGGTGCTCGATGCGCGCGCTGCCGGTCGTTTCACCGGTGCGACGCCCGAACCAAGGGCGGGAATGCGCTCCGGCCATATCCCCGGGTCGGAGAACGTGCCCTATACGGACCTGCTGAACGCGGATGGAACATTCCGGCCCGTTACTGAAGTGAAGGCGCGGTTCGCCAAGGCCGGGGTCGACGGGTCATTGCCGCTCGTCACGAGTTGCGGCTCGGGCGTGACGGCATGCATTCTGACGCTCGGTTTGCGGCTTGCCGGGCTGCCGGAGGGTGCGGTTTACGACGGGTCATGGACGGAATGGGGTGGCCGCTCCGATACACCGGTGGACACGAACCGATAATGGCCGATACGAAAAAGCGTGGCTTTCGCACAACGCTGTCGCATACCGGCCGCAAGAGCAAGCACGAACACGGCTTCGTCAATCCACCGTTGCAGCGCGGCTCGACGGTGCTGGTGCCGACCGTGGCGGAGCGTCAGGCGATGCAGGCGCGGCGCGGCGAGCGCGTGCTGAGTTACGGTCTGGGCGGTTCGGAGACCCATTGGGCTCTTGAGGATATGATGGCGGCAGTCGAGGGTGGGACACGATGTTTCGTCGTGTGCTCGGGCCTCGCCGCGGTGACGACACCGTTGCTGGCGTGGTTGAAAGCCGGCGATCATTGTCTGGTGCCGGATCATGTTTACGGACCGGCACGAAACTTCTGCAACGGATTCCTTCGGCGTTTCGGCGTAGAGACGACATTCTACGATCCGGAGATCGACGAGGCGGGCATCACCGCTTTGATGCGGGCCAACACGGCCGTGGTTTATACGGAAAGTCCCGGCAGCCATACGTTCGAAGTTCAGGATATTCCGGCGATCGCGCGCGCCGCGCATGCGGGTGGTGCGAAGGTGTTGATGGACAATACATGGGGCATTCATCATTTCCAGCCGTTCAAACATGGCGCGGACGTCTCGATCCAGGCGGCGACGAAGTACCCGGCGGGCCATTCCGACATTCTGATCGGAACCGTCACGGTCAACAACGACGCGGATTGGACGACTTTGCACGCTACTGCTCGGGGGATCGGGCAGTATGCCAGTCCGGACGATTGCTGGCTGACGTTGCGTGGCATGCGCACGCTGGCGATTCGGCTGCAAACGCAAATGGAGGCGGCGATCCAGATCGGTCACTGGCTGCGTCAGCAGCCTGAGGTGGCCCAGGTGTTGAACCCGGCTCTGCCGGGGGCTGCGGGGCATGAGATCTGGAAGCGGGATTTTACCGGTGCCTGCAGTCTGTTCGGCGTTGAGTTCAAGCCCGGGTTCTCTCCGATCAGCACGCATAAATTCGTGGAGGCGCTGGAGTTGTTCGGGATCGGCGCATCGTGGGGTGGATACGAAAGCCTCGCGGTCCCGACGACCGGGTTCATCACGCGCACGGCGGGACCGTTAAAATTCAGCGGGCCGCTCGTGCGGCTGCATATCGGATTGGAGGATGTCGACGACCTCATCGCCGATTTGCGTCACGGACTGGATGTGATGCGCAACAGCGTCTGACAGTCGCGGTACATACTTGGACAGGTGGCCCGGACAAGCCGGGCCATGACGGAGGAAACACAACAATGCGTGCGTTATTCGTGGCTTTAGGGTTATTTCTCGCGCTCCAGCTGTCGCCCGCCGGCGCGCAGGACAAAGAATTCCATCTGAAATTGTCGACCTGGGTACCGCCGGCACATCCGTTGAATCCGGCCTTGATCGCCTGGGCGCAGGACATAGAGAAAGAGACCGGCGGCACGGTGAAGTCGACGTTGTTCCCGTCTGAGCAGCTCGGCAAGGCCTTCGATCATTATGACATGGCTCGCGACGGGATCGCCGACTTTGCCTACATCAACCCGGGCTACCAGCCTGGCCGATTCCCGGTGATAGCGGGCGCCGAGTTGCCGTTCCTGGTCGCCAACGCCAAAGGCGGCAGCGCCGCGGTGGACGCCTGGTACCGCAAATACTGGGACAAGGAAATGAAGGACGTGCATGTCTGTCTCGCTTTCGTGCTCGATCCCGGCACGTTCCATGGCCGCAAGAAAATCCTGGTCCCGGATGACATTCGCGGCGTCAAGGTCCGTCCGGCCAATGCCACGATGGGAGCGTTCGTGACGCTTCTGGGTGGCACCAACGTTCAGGCGTCCGCCCCCGAGGCACGGGAAATGCTGGAGCGTGGCGTGGCCGACGAAATCACCTTCCCCTGGGGTTCGATCATGCTGTTTGGTATCGACAAAGTGGTGAAATACCACATGGACATGCCATTCTGGACCGGCACCTTCGTGTGGGCGATGAACAAGTCGAAGTACGAAGAACTGTCACCGGCGCAACGAACTGTCATCGATAACCACTGCACCACCGAGTGGGCCGAAAAAATCGCCTCGCCATGGGCTGATTTCGAGCACGCGGGCCATGCCAAACTGGCGGCGATGCCGGGCCACGACGTTTACACGATCACGCCCGAGCAAACCGACCTTTGGCGCAAGGCGGCTGAACCGCTGAAGGCCAAATGGGCGGCGCAAGTGAAAGCGGCCGGCTATGATCCCGACGCGGTTTATGCCGATCTGATCGCGGAGCTGAAAAAGCACGACGCGCTCGCGGAGTAATTCCATGCGGCGGGCGATGGATCGCTTCATCGACGGGATCGAATGGATCGCCGCCGCGTTCGTCGGTATTGTCGCGCTGGATATTTTCGTGTCCGTGCTATTGCGGTACTTTTTCTCGGTCTCGATTCCCGACAGCTACGACTTCGGTAAATTGCTGCTGGGGATCCTGATTTTTTGGGGCATCGCGGCGACGTCCTATCGAGGGACCCACATCACCGTCGATCTGGTGTGGTCATCGGTGGGACCGCGAGCACAGCGATTCATCGACATATTCGCGACACTGGTGCTGCTGTTTGTCGTTACGGTACAGACCACGATGCTGTTCGATAAAGTGCGGCTGACCTACCAGGATCATATCCTGACTTTCGACCTCAACATTCCCACCTGGCCCTTCGCCGCCGTCGCCTGGCTGGGCGATGTCTCGGCGGTTCTGCTGATCGCGGTGCGTACTTATCGGTTGATTTTTCATCCTGAAGACCTTCACGACGCACAAAAGGTCACCGATTAGTGACGGAAATTTCTCCCGACGTCATCGCCGTGATCGGCTTCGTGACGCTGTTCGCATTGATGTTGTTGCGTGTGCCGGTGGGTATGGCGATGGGCCTCGTCGGAGTCACCGGATACGGCTATCTCACCGGTTCGACCCCCGCGCTCAAGATGGTCGGGCAGACGTCGATGCGGATCGTCACCGACTATACGTTCGGCGTGATCCCGATGTTCCTGCTGATGGGCGCGATCGTGTCGCGTTCCGGCATGAGTCGGGAAATGTTCCAGGCCGCGAATCGTTTCGTGGGGCATTGGCGAGGCGGTCTCGGCATCGCCACCATCGCGGCCTGCGCGGGGTTCGCGGCGATCAGCGGGTCGTCCGTGGCGACGGCGGCGACATTTTCCACCGTCGCGTATCCGGAAATGCGGCGGTTCAATTATCCGCAGTCGTTTGCCACGGGGGTGATCGCGGCGGGTGGGACTCTGGGTGCGATGTTTCCGCCGTCGATCGTTCTGGCTGTGTATGGATTGATCACTCAGCAGGACATCGGCAAGTTGTTTGTCGCCGGCATATTGCCGGGACTTCTGGCCGTCTCGATGTACATGATCACGATCGCGGTGATTGGCCGGGTCCGCCCAGGATGGCTGCCCACGGCAGCGGCGAGCGGCTGGGGAGAAAGGATAAGGGCGCTCCGGGATGTCTGGGCTCCGGTGCTGTTGTTTCTGTTCGTGATCGGCGGATTGTACGGCGGGCTGTTTACCCCGACCGAGGCGGGCGGCATGGGAGCGGTCGGTGCTCTGCTGATCAGTGTGGCGCGAGGCCGATTATCGCGCGCCGATCTGTTGGCCTCGATGCTGCAAGCGACGCGCACGGCGGCGGCGGTATTCACCGTGCTGATCGGCGCGATCCTGTTCGGTTATTTTCTGACTGTCACGGAGA
>JBEKGV010000400.1:0-5023 GCA_050012615.1 Acetobacteraceae bacterium
GGAACTGCTACTATAAACCGCCAGGACCCATAACATTCAGGCGGGGTATGGAACAGTTCCATGCGATCCATCGCGGACGGCTTCTCGGATCGCAACTGGAATGAGATGTGAGACTCCCCTAGCGCCTTCGCAGGGGCAGGCTCTACCCAGCGCCAACACCACGCGGTCCGTCCAGATCGAAGCTTCCGCCCACCACAGTTCGCGGCGTTCGCCGCCGGTGGCGTCTGTCCCTTGCTTAGCCTTTTGGGCACTGCCGGGACTCTGTTGCTCCATGCCAAACCTCCCGCGTCCAGCTTCCTGCCTCCCTTCCCTCGGACCGGTTTTGCTTCCCGGCCTTTTCGCCGTTCGCACGGCATCGGTACTACGAAGGCTCTGACTCCTGACGGCCTCACCCAGACCGCCAGGTCTCTCCACTTACGCCGCTTCGCCGTCCCAACATTCCGTCCTCAACCACGTGATCCGTCCCCTGGTCGCTTTGCCACTCGCCTCAGCGCCAGTGGTTGTTCCAGGCTTCGCCATCCATGAGCAGGCTCGCCACAAGATCCCGCCGAAACAGGTTCGTCATCCTACGGACTGAGGGTTCACCTCCGGTTGCTCTCCACCCCGCCTTTCGGCGACGCGGTTACCTTCGATTACCGGGCTGCGACCAGCCAGGGCACGGACTTGCACCGTGCGGACGAAGCGTCCTCGCGGACGCACTCATGGCCGGGCTTGACCCCATGGGCGCTAACTTACCCACTTGCCAAGGAGAGAAAACCTCGAATCGATAGGGGGCATGGCACCGATTCCCATCCCCCAGAGCTGGACCTGGGACACCATCGTCGAGCGCATCGAAGAGCGTATCGACCTGGAAACCACCTGCCGCGCCGACGGCGCGATCCGACGCACCCGCGCGATCAAAACCGCGGCGCAGCTGTTGCGCCTGATCCTCGGACACGTTCTGAGCAGCCTGTCGTTCCGCGGCACCGCGACCTGGGCCGAGGCCGGCGGTCATGCCGCGCTCTCCGATGTGGCGCTGCTGAAACGTATGCGCCGGTGCGGTCCCTGGCTCAGCCACCTCGTCAGCACGCTGGCGGTGCTCGACCGCCCCGAGGCCAGCGGCGAAGCCGGGCGACGCATCGTCGCCGTCGATGGGACGATGATCTGTCCACCGGGCGACAAGAAAAACTATCGCATCCCGCATACTGTCTACGACGTCACCGCGCAGTGCTTCATCGGCGCTGAACTGACCGATCGACACACCGCCGAACATCTTGACGCGTGCGGGGCGAGCGCAGGCGAAATCCGCCTCGCCGACCAGGTTTACGGCCGCTGGCGCGACCTGCGCGCGGTGGTCGCGGCGAGCGCGGATTACGTGGTGCGGTTGAGCACCAACGCCCTGGCGTTGCGCACCCTCGAGGGTGAGACCTTCGACCGCGGCGCGTTGTGCGAGCGGGCGGTGGCCGAGGGCATGTTGGACGAAACGATCATGATCCACGACGCCGCCAGCGGCGAGCGCATGCGGGCCCGCGTGGTGGTGCTGGCACTGCCGCCGGAGCAGGCCGAAGCCGCGCGGCGTCTGGCCCGGAAAAAGGCACGTAAGTGGGGCCACACGGCGAGCCGGAAAATGCTCGCCACCGCCGGTTGCGTGATGCTGATCACCTCGCTGCCGCGCGAAGCCTGGGCGGGGTCGCGCATACTGGAGCTTTACCGGCGGCGTTGGCAGGTGGAACTCGCCTTCAAACGACTGAAATCGCTGATCGGCCTGGAGGAACTCAGGGTTCGCGACAACGAACTGGTGCGGGTGTGGATCCACGCGGTGCTGCTTGTCGCTCTGTTGATCGACGCGGAACGGCCCTCGCTCACGCGCGAGGGGCCGGACTCTCCCCCCTCGGCCAACCGTGCCGAAGACACGTCTCCATCTGGAGATTCGTCGCGCTGCCCCGCCTTGGCCTGATGGCCATCGTTCTGGCGGCGGATCAGTTATGGGGCACCTTGTCAGACAAATTGTTGCGCCGGCTGAGCGAGCCACCACGACGACGGCGCTGCCACGCGTCCATCGCCCTGAATGATCACGAAATAGGACAACGGCCCTCAACAACGGCGGATACGGCATAAAGTTAGCGCCTATGGGGTCAAGCCCGGCCATGACGTGAAATTCGCGGTATGGGTCCGTTAATTTCGCGCCTGTGAGGTCAACATCCGGTCATGACGAGAAAAGTGGGGCGCAACGACCAAGGACGACGGTGAAGAGAGCGCTGTTGGCGCTACCCCGCGAACACCATCTCCGGGGGGCGGCCTCTTTCATGGTGGCAGTCCCAGAACAACCAGGCGTGGTGATGCTGGCCGTGGTTGGTCATCGGGCCCATGTCGAACCATCTGATACGCCGGCGCAACACGACGACCTTGCTGAGCGGCCCTGAAGAAATCAGGTTCGCCGCTTTTTTTCCGGCGAGCCATTGAAACCGCACCAGCAAGGCGAGTTGACCGTCGGCCTGCTCGGTCAGGCGGATCGCGTGGCGGACGAAATGCAAAAGCGCGCCCGGCACCTGGACGCCTTTCAATGAGCCTCCACCGTCGCCATAAGGCGGATTGGTCACCATGCTGCCGCAACCTTCCGGGAAGCTCCGGCATTGCAGAAAGTCGACGCCGATTTCACCATAGCCTCGATCGGCGATGTCGCTGGCGACGACGTCGTAGCCGTTCGCTCCGATCGTGCGGGCCATCGCACCGTCGCCGCAACAAGGCTCCCAGACCGAGCCACGCAACGTCACGCTGTTCAGCAGCGCCTCGGTGACCCAGTCGGGCGTCGGATAAAAATCGTTCTCCTGACGATCATAGCCGGAGATATGGATCGGACGAGCGTCACGATACGCGGTGATCGGATCCGGATCATCCAGTATCACGGTTCTATTCCTCTCAGCCCACAAGGGATGGGACTCGGATGGATTTGCCATGAGAGGAGTCTGACCGAGATCGATCCGATTCGGAAAGGCCGTTGATCAGCCGGTGGCGGCGACTTCCACCACATGATCGGCGATCGCGAGCGATGCGGTCAGGCCGGGACTTTCAATCCCGAACAGATTGATCAGGCCCGCGACGCCATGCGTTTGCGGTCCCTGCACGACGAAGTCCTGTGCCGGAGCGCCGCGCGGAACGATCTTGGGACGGATGCCGGCATATCCGGGCTGCAGCGCGCCGTCCTTCAGATCGGGCCAGTAACGGCGGACCGCGGCATAAAAATTGTCGCAGCGCGCCGGATCGACCGTGTAGTCGATCGTGTCGATCCATTCCACATCCGGACCGAAGCGCGCCTGGCCGCCCAGGTCGATGGTGAGATGGACGCCGAGGCCGCCCGGGACCGGGACGGGATAGATCAGCCGCGAAAAAGGCGAACGTCCGGCCAGGGTAAAGTAATTGCCCTTGGCATAGTACTCGGTTGGGATCCGCTCGGGCGGCATACCCGAGATCCGGCGCGCCAACAGCGGCGCGTGCAAGCCCGCCGAATTCACCAGCAGATTGCATCGTAACGTCATCGGATCGGTGCCGCCGACGTCGATATCTATTTTCCGGTCCCTCACATGCGCGCCGAGTGCCGGGCTGAAAAACACCGGGATCGCCCCGGCGTGTTCCGCGTCCCCTTGCAGGGCCAGCATGAAGGCGTGGCTATCGATGATCCCGGTCATGGGCGACAGCAAGGCGCTGGTGCAGCGCAGCGCGGGCTCCATCGCGACCGCCTCATCGCGGTTCAGGACGCGCATTCCCTCGACGCCATTCGTTTCGGCGCGCTGCTTGATGCCGGCGAGCATCGCGTCCTCTTGTTTGCTGGTCGCGACGATCAGCTTGCCGCAGTTCGCGTGCGGGACGCCTTTTTCCTCGCAGTAGGGATACAAGCGGCGCCGCCCCTCGACACAGAAGCGCGCCATCAGGCTGTTGGCGGGATAGTAAATGCCGGCGTGGATCACCTCGCTGTTGCGCGAGGACGTTTCGGTACCAATCCCCTCCGCCGCCTCCAGGATGATCACTTCCCTGCCCGTCCGGGCCAACGCGCGCGCGACCGCGAGACCGACGACACCGGCACCGACAACGACGCAATCCACTTCCTCCACGGCCGATCCCTCTTGGTGCTGTTCGCCGCATGCCCACGGAACGCCCGCTACTCGCGGGACGGAGCGTCCGCTACTCGCCGGACGGCGAACGGGTTAGGCTGCGGGCAGACAGGAGTCCAGACATGCGGATCGCAGTGATTGGTGCGGGTGGGGTTGGCGGCGGATTTGGCGCGGCGCTGGCGAAGGCGGGCGCCGACGTCACCTTCGTGGCGCGTGGCGCGCACCTGGCCGCGATGCGCGAGCATGGGCTGCGCGTCGACGGCGACCGCGGCGAGACGCTGATCAAGCCGGTGCAGGCAACCGACGATCCGGCATCGATCGGCACTGTCGATATCGTGCTGTTCTGCGTGAAGCTCTGGGATATCGAGAGCGCGGGTGCGCAAATCAAACCGCTGATCGGTCCCGGCACGGGTGTCATTCCGGTGCAAAATGGCATCGATGCGAGCGACCGGCTGATCCCGATTTTGGGCGCCTCGCATGTGATGGCGGGCACGGTCAGCATCAGCGCAACGATCGCGAGCCCGGGAGTGATCCGGCAGACCGGAACGTTCATGACGTTGACGTTCGGGGAGCGCGACGGCACCGCCTCACCGCGCGCCACGAAGCTCTACGAGTTTTGCCTGAAGGCCGGGTTCGATGCGGTGCTCAGCGGCGATATCTTGATACCCATTTGGGAAAAGTTCATTCTGCTGACGGCGATGAGCGGCGGCACCGCGATCACGCGTTTGCCGATCGGCAAACTGCGCGACGATCCAGAGGTTTTTTCGCTTTTCGAGAACGTCATGCGCGAGACCGCGGCGGTCGGACGGGCGGCGGGCGTCGCTCTGCCCGCGGATGCCGTCGAAACACAGATCGCGACGGTCAGGTCGGCGCCGCCGCGGGCGGTGGCCTCGATGGCCGTCGATTTGTCGCGCGGAAATCGGCTGGAGTTGCCG
>JBEKGV010000401.1:0-6566 GCA_050012615.1 Acetobacteraceae bacterium
TCCTCGTCATGGCCGGGCTTGAGCCCATCGGCGCTAACTTAGGGTCGCGGCATCCACTTTTGTCGTCATGGCCGGGCTTGACCCGGCCATCTGTCGAGGCACATGCGGCGATTGATGGCCGGGTCAAGCCCGGCCACGACGCGTAATTGCGAGACTGGCGAGCGGCCTACGTGTTCGCGCCTTCGATCAGGCCCCCAAACCGAGCCCAGGTCGCGCCGTTCCAGCGCACCATTTGCATCGCCTGGATGGGACGATGGTCGGTGGCGCTGGTGCTGATCTTGATCCCCGGCAGCAGCGTTGGGTTCTCAAAATCGTGCAGATTTTCTGCCTGCTTCATCACGTTCTCGCGCGAGAAGTTGCCTTGGCACTGCTTCAGCACCTGCAGCATGGTCAGGCTGATCCCGTAGGCGAATACAGTCGCGGCATCGGTGACGTCGCCGCTCGGATTGTATTTGGCCATGAAGTCTCGCCAAACCTTCATCCCCGGATCGTCCTTCCAGGACGGATCCGTTGGATCTTTCAGATACTGCGTGCTGAGCATGCCCACCGACTTTTCCGGACCCGCGGGCTGCATGACCGTGCCGACCGAAGTCGAGACGTTGGTCATGAAGAACGTCGGCTTCCAGTTGAGGTCGCTGACCTTGCGAATCGATTGCGCGGCGAACTTGGGAATCCCCGCCATTAGAAAGACATTGGCCCCCGAGCCCTGCAACTCGGAGATCTGTGAGTCGATCGTGGCGTCGGTTGTCTCGTAGCTGATATTCTTGACGACGATCTTGTCCCAGTCCTGGCCCAGGGCATCGCGGACGCCGGTGGGGTAATCTTTGCCGAAATCATCGTTCTGATAGAGGATCCCGAGTTTCGGATCCTTCACCGTCTGCAGCATGTATTTCATGTAGATCTGGGC
Organism: Acetobacteraceae bacterium; assembly: GCA_050012615.1. Lineage (GTDB taxonomy): Bacteria > Pseudomonadota > Alphaproteobacteria > Acetobacterales > Acetobacteraceae > Rhodopila. The sequence continues at coordinate 908 of JBEKGV010000401.1, forward strand.
TTCCGTGCGATAGTTCGGCTGCCAGCCCATGGTCCACGGATACTTCTTGTAGTCGCTCCACTTACTTGCACCGGAGCCAACGAAAAGCTGCGGTATTTTCTTTTGATTCAAATACGGAGCGATCGCGGAGTTGCAGGGCGTGCCGAGGTTTTGGAAGCAGAAGGCCACTTGCTCCTCTTCGACCAGCCGGCGGACATCCTCCACTGTCTTGGGCGGGCTGTAGCCGTCGTCCAGTGTAATGAAGTTGATCTTGCGGCCCGCGACGCCGCCGTTGTCGTTGATCATGTTGAAGAACGCCGCCTCGGTTCGGCCGATAACGCTGTAAGAGGAGGCTGGGCCACTGTACGGCATGGTGTTGCCGATCTTGATCTCGGTCGCAGTGACGCCCGGGGTGTCGGCGGCGCGCGCGGTCGAGAATCGGCCGGCAACGGCAGAGGCCAGCCCAGCGGCCAGGCCGATACGGCGAGTAATCATGGTTCGTTCTCCCGATTGTTATAGCTTGTCCCTTTTGGCCGGTTGATGTGTCGGCCGAGACAACATTGTGCCGGGTTTGACACGGGGGCAATCGGGAAATTAGCCGGGGTGGCGAAAAGCCTCGGACACCATCCCGGGTTTATCCGATATCAGCTGACCCGGTTCGTGCGGGTCAGCTGCCGATCACGCGGCCGGCGTCGCGGGTCTTGTCTGCTGGGCGCGCACATCCGCCAGGATGTTTCGGGCAAACGGGAACAGAATTCGCGGGCACTCCACCAGCAGCACGGGTTCAACCGCGTTGTCGGGCAGGCCCGACAGTGTGAACACACCCGCGTAGGTCAGTTCCGCGATGAAAACCACCGGGGCGGGTGCCTGCTCGCCGGTATGAGCGTTCGGGTCGGTCGCCTCAGCCCGGATCATCAGGGTCACCTCATAGGCGCTGCCGCCCTCGGCGATGCGGCGGGCCTGCACATCGAGGTTGATGGCCACCTGGGGCTGTGCGCGCAGCGTGGTGTAAATGGCGGGCGCCCCCGGGACCTCGAACGACAGGTCTTTGACATATTGGATATTCACCACCAGCGGAGGCTGTGCCGGCGTCCCGGGTTGAGGGGCTGGAGTGGTCTCTGACATGTGACGCTCCGTCTGATCCGGCGCCGGCGGCGCTTCTGGGCAGCCGCCCGGTAGCATGTCACGCCCGTTCGCGCCAACCGGAATGGGAACCGTCCGGGAGATTACCCGTCGCTATCACGGACCAAGGCCAGCCCATCACGGGCTGAGGCTTCGAGCATGACGACTGTGAGGATTACGCGGGCCGTAGTGTCGCGATTTGAAATCGCCGAAACATATGCGGTCGGGAATCAGGCGAAAAAACCGAATCGAGTTAGACCAGGAATGGCGGATGCGGGCGTTTCACCTATAAATCTCGAGAACGAAAAGAGTCGAAAATCAAGGGCTTATGAAGATTTATCACGAGATTCCAATGAGTTACAATCAGTTTACGATTGACAGGAACGCATAACGTCCTACGGTGAGGGCGTGGTGACACGGTGAACCTCCAGGCCGTGCCCGTCCGGTTTGCCAATCGCTGGATCGTGGATCAGGGGGAGATTTGGAGTCCCTCCGCTGCAAACACGGGTGACCGCAGGGCAGTGGTCACCCCATAAACTCTCGTTCGAGATGTTCGCGAATAGTCGGCCCAAGAGCTAACCGTTTATTGAATTGCTTCTGTCTTATCCGATGGAATGTGACCAGCCATAGCTCGGCCCCCATCTGAGTGGTCTTGAGATGAAGAAAGTAGAGTTCCGGCCGCACTTCGTCCTTAATGTAAAGGAAGCTTAATCGGCTACTACCCTCCCGGAGACATAGCCCATTGTCTATCGTATCCTGGATTTGATCGAAACCCTCGTACGTGAGGCCATGCCTTAGGAGCTTCCTCGCATAATTGATTTCCAGCGTTACGGCGGTTTGTAGCGTACCGATGTGGGCGCCCAGGCTTCCCGGCAAGAATGCTATGACAATCTGCTGACCGGCCCGACCATCGATGAATCTCACGAAATGCCGCGGTTGAATTATCATTTGGGGCGCATCTTGTCAGCGGTGCCGATCGCGGCGTGGCGCGCTTCCCATTCCTCTACCGCGGTCAGGATATCCACTATATCCCAGAACTTTTTGGCTGCGGCTGCAGCTATCGTCGGAGAGCACCGCAGAGAACCGCGGGTGCAATTGCACCCTACGAAGCGCACCGCAACTGAGACACTACCCACGCCAGATCACCTGTTCCGGAATAGGACCAGTCGGATCGCACCGGATCGTCTCTCCGTTGGCGATGCTCTGCCCGGTCATGCACAGGATGAAGCCCCAGTGACTGACAACCACTGTTTCCCGCCAATCCGCCTCCGCCCGCATCCGCTCCCGGAAGGATTGCGCGCGACCGGTGACAGCGACGGGGGTCTCGTGCTCGTCCGGCCACCACTTCTCCTCGATGTGGGAGAAGTCGTGAGTGGGCCAGGAACTGGCCAGCCGGCTTCGCGGAGAGCCGATATCGCACGGCAGGCCGAAGCGCTCGCGCACGACAGGCTGGATCTCGATCTTCAGGCCCAGAAGGCGCGCCAGCGGCTCGGCGGTTTGCAGAGCGCGGGTGTAGGGTGACGCGATGATCCGGGTAATCCGCTCATGCGCCAGCTTGCGGGCGGCATCCTCAGCCTGGTGATGGCCGTACTCGGTCAACCGCGCGTCTTCAATACCGGGATCGCGGCGAGTCGCCGTGAATCGCAGGTTGAACTCGCTTTGACCGTGGCGCAGCAGGATCATGCGGCGGGGTGTACTGGGCCGGCCCGGTGCCGGCAACTTTTTTAGACGCGGGATTTGTTTGTGTCCGGTGCCTACCGCGCCTATTTAGGTACCCTTAGGAGGACTGTATGGGCGCGAGCGGTGGATTTCCCATAGACCTGATTCTGTTCGGCATGATCGCGGCGTTTCTGGTGCTGCGGCTGAAGAGCATCCTTGGCAAGCGGACAGGCTACGAGCGGCCGCCACAGCCCCTCCAACCGCGTGAGGTCCCGGTCACACCTTCCCCGGTCCAGAGCGCGGCGCCCGTCCAGACGGCGTCCGCCGCCCAAAGAGTGGTTCCCGAACCGGTCAGCGCTCTGGGTCAGACCCTGGCCCAAATGAAGACGATCGATCGAAATTTCTCGCCCGGCGCATTTCTCGACGGAGCCGAGAAGGCATTCCAGATGATCGTCCGCGCCTTCGCCGCCGGCGATCGGGCCACGTTGCAACCTCTGTTGGGTGAGGACACCTGGAAGGCCTTCGACCTCGCCATCACCGAGCGGGAGAAGGCCCATCAGACCCACGTCACCGATATCCGGGCGATCCACGGCATCACGATCGACGCGGCCGAACTGAAGGGCGCCATCGCCGCGATCACCCTTCGGATCGTCTCGGACCAGGTGAACATGACCCGGACAGAATCTGGTCAGGTGATTTCGGGGACTGACGCGGTGACGGAAATCACCGACCTTTGGACGTTCGAGCGCGACCTCTCGCAGACGAACCCGATTTGGCAGCTGGTGGCGGCGCGCAGTGCCTGATGCGGTAGGTCCCAAACCTCGCGTTGGGCTATTTGTTACCTGCCTTGTCGATCTTTACCGGCCCTCGGTCGGGTTCGCGGCGATTCGTCTGCTGGAGCAGGCTGGGTGCCAGGTCGAAGTGCCGCGCGCCCAGACCTGTTGCGGACAGCCAGCGTACAACTCGGGCGATCGGGCGACCGCGCGGGATTTGGCGGCGGGCATTTTGGAGGCGTTCGGCGGATACGATTACGTCGTGGCGCCGTCGGGCTCCTGCGCCGGAATGCTGAAATCCCACCTGCCGCATCTGTTCGAGGGCGATCCGAACCTGCGGGCACGAGCGGACCGGCTGGCGGAGCGGACGTTTGAACTGATCAGCTTTCTGGTCGATGTCCGGGGGCTGGATTTGCCGCCAAAGTCGCCGCCGTCGGGGACCTTCACTTATCACGACGGCTGCTCGGGATTGCGCGAGCTTGGCGTGAGGGAGCAGCCCAGGCGGTTGCTGGCCGATGTCGGGGCGCGGGTCGTGGAGATGGCGGAGCCGGAGATTTGCTGCGGCTTCGGCGGGACATTTTGCGTGAAGTATCCTGACATCTCCGCGCGAATGGTGACGGACAAGGTTCGCGATATCGGGACAACGCGGGCCGACACCGTTTTAGCGGGTGATCTCGGGTGTCTGTTGAACATCGCCGGCCGCCTGTGGCGGGAAGGCGTGCACGTCGATGCGCGGCATGTCGCGGAAGTGCTGGTGGAAGGCGGGATGAATGTGCCCCCAATCGGCGGAGTGGCCTGAACCGAGAGCCCGCGTTTAATCCGCCGCCTCGCCGAGTACCTCGAGCATGCCGGTTGGTAATCCGTCGATACTGGCGGCATTTTTTTCCCGCCAGTAGTCGCGAATTCCGTCCTTGCCCTTACGCGCGGCCCAGTTCTGTAGGACCAGACGCTCGTCCTTGTAGTCGTAGAGCGGGACGGAATAGCCACAGGACGTTTGCACGAGATCGACATCCAACACGACGATCTGGCGCGCGCCCGGCGGCTCATTTCCATCGAACGCGCGAGCCAGGAGGTGCGCGTACTCCTCGCTGCCCTCCGGCAACGACCTTCCGCGGCCATAAAGGCGCAGAATCATCGGCGGGCCTTCGAACGCGCAGAACATGATCGTCATGCGCCCATCAGCGCGAAGATGCGCGGCGGCTTCATTCCCGCTGCCGGTTTGGTCCAGATAGGCGACCTCATTCGCGCTAATCACCCGCAGGCTGTCCGAGCCTTTGGGCGACAGGTTGATCCGCGAGTCAGTGGTTGCCGAGGCAGTGAAAAAGATGTGCTGGCGTTCGATGAACTCCTGCAGGGGCGGTTCGATCTGGTTGAACATTTTAGCCATGGCAACGCCTTACGAATTCGGTTGATACGGTTTCGTGTCAGTCAGCGCCCTGAACCGCCGTGGACAGTCATGGGGTGAGAAGCATCTGCGCGCATCTGTGGCTCCAATTTCTTAGGGCCGCGAGCCAACGACCGACGGCTCGAGCGTGATCCACGGCCGGCAAGCAATAGAGCCGCGGATGCACGCAAATGTGGCAGTGGGTTGTATACGCCACGGGCCATGGAGAGGTCCCAACGATTCAACTTAGTATCCAAGCGCCAGACCGTCCTTACGCGGTTCCGATCCCGCCACCAGACAACCCCGGTCGCGGTCGATCCAAATGGCCTGGCCACCGCCATGCGGCCGTTCGACGACCTCCGGCACATGCCCCATCGCGGTCAGCCGCGCCACGACGTCCGCCGGGATGCCCCGCTCGATCTGCAACTTTCCGCGCAGCGGGAGCAGCCGCGGCAAATCGATCGCCTCCTGGATGTCCAGGCCGTATTGCAGAAAATTGGTCAGGAACCAGGAGTGGCCCATCGGCTGATAGTGCCCGCCCATGACGCCATAGGGCATCACTGCCTCGCCGTCCTTGCCGACCATCCCTGGAATGATGGTGTGCATCGGGCGCTTGCGTGGCGCGATACAGTTCGGATGCCCGCGTTGCACGACGAAGCCGAAGCCGCGGTTCTGCAGCATGACCCCGGAACGTTCCGATAGAATACCGGAGCCGAAGCCCTCGAACAATGAGTTGATGAAA
>JBEKGV010000402.1:0-6699 GCA_050012615.1 Acetobacteraceae bacterium
CGCGCCGTCCGTCCGAGAGGCGATGCAACGGTCTGGCAGCACTCGAATAGCAGGCCGATGCTCCTGCGCGACGATCACGACAGATCTCTGAAGGCCATACCGGGCCTCTTCGCGCGTCGAGAACTGCAAATTGGTAACGGGAGGCGAGGGGTCCCGATTGGCGCCCCCGATTGGCCGCTGGTTAGTCCGGATCGCGTCCGTGCACGCTGGCGTAACCGCTGCCAAACGCGGCATCCCGCTGCTGGAACGCGTACTTGACGCCATGCTCGCGCATCGTCGCCTTGAACGCGACCGCCTTGGGCGCAAGGTGGCCGCGCGCGTCGATCTCGGCGCCAATCCGTTGCAGCGTGCGCGCGCCCATCAACTCCAAACCCAGATTGACGAGACGTTTGTTCGCGGACAGCAGGTGCGGATCGACAAGCCCCATGCGGTCAGCCAGCCGCATGACCTCGGTTTCGAGTTGGTCCGCCGGATAGGATTTTAGCGCGAGGCCAATCTCGGCGGCATCCTTGCCCGACAGGCTGTCGCCGGTCAGCAGCAGGCGCTTCGCCCATTGCGGACCGCAATGATAGAGCCACATGCTGCCGGGTGGGGTGCCGAGGTCACGCACCGGCGGAAAGCCGATGCGGGCATCGTCGGCGACGATGATCATGTCGCAGAACCACGCCAGTTCCGTCCCAATCCCAATGCACGTCCCATGCACCTGGGCGATCACCGGTTTGTGCATATCGAACAATTCGACGCGCAGCTTTTGGCCTTGTTCCAGTCGCCAGACGTCATCGTCGATCTCGGCGCGGCCACGGTAATCCGGGCCTCGGCCGGAGGAGAATTCGTTCAGGTCCGCACCCGCGCAGAAATGCGGGCCGGCGCCACGCAGCACCACACAATGAACCGGATTGTATTCGTCAGCCTCTTTCAGGGCCGCGTTCAACTCGCGCAGCAACTGACCGCTGAGCGCGTTGCGCCGCTCCGGGCGATTCAGCGTGACGATCGCGGTCGTGCCTTTGACGTCGTAAGCGATTTGCTCGTACTGCATTGTTTCCTCCGTTGGCTTCGGGCTCGATCGCGGCCAGGGAGGCAGCATTACGGCATTTCAGAGTTGCCGGGTAAACGCCTGCACCGCAAGACTGGATGCCGCGACGGCGAACCAGGTCAGTCCGCCGAGGAGCAGTGGCCGTGCGCCCGCCCCGGCGAAGGCGCGCCAATGCCCCTGCAAACCAACGGCGGCGAGAGCGACCACCATGACCCAGCGGCCCAGTAGCTGGATTTCGTCGGAGTGACCTCCGGTCAAACCGAGGGTGGTGATGAGCGATGCGGCCAGGAACAACAGAATGAACACCGGAAACGTGTCGTAAACGCGGCGCGCCAGCGATACATCCTGCTTTGGCACGGTTGGATCCAGCCATGGCAACGCAAGACCGAACCCGATCACCAGCGGAATGATCAACGTCGTTCTGGTCAGTTTCACGATCGTCGCGATCGAGCCGGCCGCGGCGCTGAACGAGAACCCCGCCGCGACGACGGCCGAGGTGTCGTTTACCGCGGTGCCGGTCCAGATGCCGAAGCCGGTATCCGTCAGACCGAACAGGTGACCGAGGGCCGGAAACAGGAACACCGCGATCATATTGAAGAAGAACACGACCGTGACGGCGTAGGCGATTTCCTCGGCTTTGGCACGGATGACCGGCGCCAGCGCGGCGATGGCGGAGGCACCGCAAATCGTTGTCCCCATGCCGATCAGACAGCGGATACGCCAATCTATTCCAAGCGACTTACCGAGCAGCAGCCCCGTACCCAGACCCGCGATCACGGTGATCGCGAGGAACATCAACGAGTTCCCGCCGGTGTGAACGATATCGCCGAGATTGAGGCTGGCGCCCAGAATGACGATGCCGGTTTTCAGGCAAAGCTTGGCGATATCGCCTATTTTCAATGTGCTTACGCGGACCGTACCGGGCAGTGTATTGGCGATCGCGACGCCGATCGCGATCGCGAACAGAGGCGCACCGATCAAGGGGAATTCCTGTCCCGCGAGCAGCGCGACAGCAGCGATAGCGATGCAAATCGCGAGGCCAGGCCCGAGTTTCGCCCATCCCGGCAAAGCGCGCCCGCTTCGCGGCGCGACGGCAATGCTTGGTCGTAGGGTCATCCGGGATTCCTCCATCGGGCGCGAAGGCCAGTAAGCGAAGGGAATTTTGACCCGCCCGGGTCCATCGCACAAGGCAGAGTCGCGCGATTTCAGCGGCCTCAGTGAACGGCCTTCGTCACCACTCGTGGCACGGCCGGTCAAACCGGGAGGGCTCATGTGATTTAACGGGCGGCTGACTCTGTTTCAGCGAGTAGCATCCCCAATGCCTGTCTACAGCACCGGACGAACGGCTCATCCACCAGCCCGCGGCGCATCCACGCGGGGCTGCCGGCCGTACCGGAAGGCTTTACAGGCACATGCGCCAAGATGAACCCAGCCCAGAGAAAGGCCTGACGATCCGGCTGTTCGGTGGGATGGCAATTCATGATGCCCTCGGTACGAGCTTGCTTCCCCGTTCGAGAAAAACGCGGGCCATCGTGGCGCTTCTGACACTGATCGCACCCAAAGCAATGCCACGCGCCCAGTTGATCGCGCTGCTCTGGGGTCAAAGGGGAAATGAACAGGCGCGCGCCTCGCTTCGCCAGGCCGTGCACGAGTTGTTATCGACGCTTGGTCTCTGGCGCCGGATCCTGGTGGCGGAGCGGCATTCCCTGTCGATCGATCTTCGAGAGGTGGCAGTGGATGGTTTGGCGGCCATTGCGCCGTCAGCGCCGAAAACCGAATTGCTGATGCTATTTCGGGATGGATTTCTCGAGGATTTGCGCGGCCTCGATCCGTCGTTCGACTATTGGCTGTCGCGGGAGAGATACCGGCTGACGAGGATCGCCTGTGCGGCGGGAGAAGCGTTCCTGATAGAACCGCACCTGAGACCGGAGGTCATCGAGACGGCCCGCGCGCTGCTGCGGCTCGATCCGGCGAATAACCGCGGTTGGCAGGTTCTGGCACAGGATTTCATGGATATGGGCGATCCCGCTGCCGCGCGGCTCACCTGCGAGCAATGGCGGGAGGCGATTGGTCTCGGCGACGATCAGCCGCTTCCACCAGAGATGGCGGCGTTGTTGTCCCGGATCCGCGCGGGAGGAGCGAGACAGTGGGGGTTCCATCAGCCGGAAGGCAAGAATGAACGGGCGGGGATCCAAGAACGGTTCACGCCGCGGATCGGCATTCGCGAGATGCGGGTGATCGGGCCGAACATCGATCCGGATCTGCCCGCCGGACTGGCGGAAGAAATCACGACGGCGCTATCGCGGTTTCGTTGGATTTCCTGCGTTTCAAGCAGTTCGCATGCCACCGCCGCGGGCGAAACCGCCGAAGCCGATGCGCACTGGCCGGATCTCGATCTGGACCTGATTTTGGACGGCACGATCCAGCGGGCCGGCGCTCATTTGCGGTTCATCGCGCGGCTGCTCGATATGCGCGTCGGCGGGGCGATCATATGGGCGAACAGGTCCGACCACGACGACCAGGACCCTCTGGACCTGCAGGATGCGGTCGCAGCGTCGATCGTGGCCCGCCTGGATCCGGTATTGCTGATGCGGGAGGCCGAGCGGGCTGCCGCGCGGGATTTGCGGGGTGTGTCGTCTCGGGCCCTTGTGCTGCAAGCGGTGCCCGCGATCTACCGGCTGGATCGGGCTTCGTTTCATGCGGCGGGCGATATGCTCGAGGCCGCGCTGCATGCGGGGCCGGCAAATGCCGACGCGTTGGCCTGGTTCGCATATTGGCATCTTTTCCTGGTCGGGCAGGGGTGGACTGGCGATCCGGAGGCAGCGACCGCGCGGGCGGGCCTGCTGGCGGACGCCGCCGTGGCAAGCGACCCGAATGATGCAAGGGCATTGACGCTCGCCGGTCATGTTCGCGGTTTCCTGCTGAAGCGTCCAATGGAGGCCAATGTACTGCATGAGCGGGCGCTCTCGCTGAACCCGAACCTCGCGATCGCCTGGTGCTTTTCGGGTTTCGCGTCGAGCTATCTTGGCAACCACGACGCATCGCTCTCGCGAATGCGGCAGGCGATCGAATTGTCGCCGTCCGATCCGCATTTGTTCTTCTTCCAGGCGGCGATCATCATGCCGTATCTGCTGCGCGGAGATTACCGCGTCGCGGCGGCGTCGGGCCGCAAGGCGATAGAGCTAAATCCGTGGTTTTCGTCATCGTTCAAAGGGTATCTGTCGGCGCTCGGCCATCTGGATTACCGCGACGACGCGGCAGTCGTCATGTCACGCCTTTTGAACCTGGAGCCGGGTTTCACCGTGCAGGCCGCGATCCGGCGCTCGCCTTTGAGTCGGCCTCAGGATGTGGAGCGGTACGCGGAGGGGCTGCGGCGTGCCGGTTTGCCGGAAAAGTGACGGCGAGCGTCGGGACCTTTCCTCCGGCGCCTTTCCTCCCCCGCCGTTCCAGACGGACCCATTGATCTTCTTGCCGCACCGCGGGACAGTCGGGCCAAACGCGGGATACCTCGCGGAGCGGGCAGGGAGACTAATACATGCGGGGATTGATGGGGGCGGCTGTCCTGGTCGCGGTGGCTTGCGTGGGAACGAGCCTGGCGCATGCGCAAGGCTCGGGCTCCGCGACGTTGGACGCGGCACGTGCCCGAGGCCAGGTGTTGTGCGGCATGGCCGGCACGGTGCCGGGTTTTTCCTTGCCGGATTCACAGGGGGTGATGCGCGGGCTGGATGCGGACACCTGCCGTGCCGTGACGGCGGCCGCTCTGGGCGATGAGGCGAAGACCAAGTTCGTTCCGACCACCACGCAGAACCGTTTCACGGCCTTGCAATCGGGTGAGGTCGACCTGCTGTCGCGCAGCACGACGTGGACTCTGACCCGCGAAGGAAACCTCGGTCTGGAATTCGCCTGGGTCAATTATTACGACGGCACCGGGTTCCTGGTTAAAACGGCGTCCGGCGTGAAGGCGGCGAAATCGCCGACCTCGCGGAAATTCAGGGTGCGTTCCTGTCCGGCCGATGCGACGCTTATTCCACCGATGCCTCGGCGCTGGCGACGTTCCGGTACAGCCAGGGTCCCAAGGCCGACGACCTGCTGCTGCTGCCTGACATCATCAGTAAGGAGCCGCTTGGCGTCATGGTCCGCAAGGGCGACGACAAATGGTTCGATATCGTGCGCTGGACCTTCGCCGCGATGATCACGGCCGAGGAAAAGGGCATCACCAGCAAGAACGTCGACACCTTCATGGACTCCAAAGATCCCGACATACGCCGTCTGCTCGGCGTGGAGGGCGACATGGGCAAGGCACTCGGTATCGATCCGAAATGGGCTTACAATGTGATCAAACAGGTCGGCAATTACGGAGAGGTATGGGACCGCGATATCACGCCAATGGGCGTGCCGCGCGGGATCAACAACATCTGGACCAAAGGCGGCCTGCAGTACGCACCGCCGATCCGCTGAAGCAAACGGATCGCGGTCGCTTTTCGTGATGGAGGATCCCCGGACACGTGTCAGACGCAACGATTGATCCTCGCCTGGCCTCGAGCCGCGCCGCGCCAAAGCGCCGGTTGCGGATGTCGTGGTCCGACCCGAGGTTCCGGGCCATCGTTTGGCAGGTCGTCATTCTGGGCTTCGTCGCGTCGGTCGGGTGGTATCTGATCAATAATACCAGTCAAAACCTCGCGGCGCGTCACATCGCCACGGGGTTCGGGTTCCTGGAGCGGACCGCCGGCATTCCGATCGGAGAGGCGCTGATCCCCTACAATCCGGCGGAAAATACTTATGGGCGGGCGCTGATCATCGGCGTGCTGAACACGCTGAAGGTCTCGGTCGTCGGGATCGTTCTGGCAACGATTCTCGGAACTCTGGTCGGCATCGGCCGGTTGTCGAAGAATTGGCTGATGGCACGGCTGACGGGGTTCTACGTGGAGACGCTCCGCGACCTGCCGCTGCTGCTGCAATTGTTGTTCTGGTATACCATTCTGCAAGGCCTGCCCGCGCCGCGCAACGCGATGTCCATCGGCGGCGCGGTGTATCTGTCCAACCGCGGTCTGAAAATGCCTACGTTGGATTGGGAGTTCGCGCATACCGCGGCTTTGCTGGTGTTCATCGCCGGGGCCGTTGGCACCTGGCTGTGGAACCGCCATGCGCGGCTGCGACAGGATGCGACCGGCGTTCGGCCCGCCGTCTGGCCCGTCGCCCTCGGGTCGCTGCTGGTTTTGCCGTTGATCGTTTGGGGGGTACTGGGCGCGCCGTTCCAATGGGACATCCCCGCTTTGCACGGCTTCAACTTCCAGGGCGGCGCCAATATCAGTCCGGAATATTTCGCGCTGCTGATCGGGCTCGTGACTTACACCGCGGGATATATCGCGGAGATCGTCCGCTCGGGTATCCAGGCCGTGCACCAGGGCCAGTGGGAAGCGGCGGGCGCTCTTGGGCTTAAGCGCGGAGCGGTCCTGCGCCACATCGTGCTGCCGCAGGCGCTGCGGGTCATCATTCCGCCGATGACAAGCCAATATCTGAACCTGACCAAGAACAGTTCGCTCGCGGTCGCCATCGGATATCAGGATCTTGTCTCGATCGCGAACACGACGTTGAACCAGACCGGTCAGGCGATCGAGGGGATCGCGGTGATCATGGCCGTCTTCCTCACCATCAGCCTTTCGATC
>JBEKGV010000403.1:0-4999 GCA_050012615.1 Acetobacteraceae bacterium
GAACTCATAAACATTGCTTTCCATCCCCGCCGGCCTGCATCGCGCCCCATAAAGCGACCGGTCCCTGGGCATAAGCCTGCATGATCCGCGCCTGGTTCGAGTCCGTGCCGTTGACCAGGATCTGGAGTTCCGCCCCGTCGGAGTGCAGGCGCCGGGTGAAATCGGACGGGATCAGTAGGGCTCCGTCAACCTTCCGGTCCATCACCAGGGTTGTCGCCTGGGTGATCGAGGGAACCGCCGTCACGGCGAAATATGGCGACAGCCGGAACGCCCCGACGAGGCCGGCGCTGTCGGAGGAGGCGTCCTGATCGACCACGGCGACATTCACCCGGGTGACGTCGAGCGAGAGTCCATACCCGAACAGCAGAATCATGATCATCGGAAACACGATGCCGATCGCGACGCTGCTCGGATCGCGCATGATCTGCCGCGTTTCCTTCAGGGTCAGCGCGCGAATTCGCCGCAATTTTGCCAGCCATCCCGTCATGCCCGCATTCCCTCGTGCTGCTTGCCGCGTGCCTCCTGGACAATGGCGACGAAGGCGTCCTCGATCGTCGCCGACGCGGCAGGTGCGTGGGCGCGAAGCTCCGCCGGGGTGCCTTGCGCCAGCACCTTGCCGCTGTCGAGGATTGCGGCCCGATCGCAATACTCGGCCTCGGGCATGAAATGGGTGGTCACGATCACCGTCACGCCGGTGGCGGCGAGCGCCGTGATACGCTGCCAGAATTCGCGGCGGGCGAAGGGGTCGGCACCGCTGGTCGGCTCATCCAGGAACAGAATCTCGGGCCGGTGCAGCAGGGCAGCGGCCATCGCCAGACGTTGCTTGAACCCACCCGGCAGTTGCGCGCTCGGCAGTTGGACGAAGGGTTCGAGTTTGAACTGATTTAAAGCCCAGGCGATCCGTTCGCGCTTTTTGACGCCACCAAGTCCGTAGGCGTGCGCGAAGAAATTCAGGTTCTCGCCGACGGTCAGTTGTCCATAAAGCGAGAACTTTTGCGCCACGTAACCTAAGTGCTGGCGGGCCGAGGCACTGTGCTGACGCACATCCGTCGCCGCGATCCTCAAGGTGCCCTCCGACGCCGGCAATAGCCCGCACAGCATCCGAAACGTTGTGGTTTTGCCGGCTCCGTTGGGTCCGAGCAGGCCGAAGATTTCGCCGCGTTTGACACTGAAACTCACATGGTCGACCGCGAGGAATTTACCGAAGCGCCGGCACAGATCATGGACCTCGACCACGATGTCGCCCTGGGCGCCGGCGACCGCGGATGCTTCCGGCTGGCGCGTCTTCGCCTGGGTTTCCTTCGCACCGGCATTCTGTCGCAACAGCATCATAAACCCATCTTCGAACCGTTCCGGTGTGGGTTTGATCGCCACGCCCGCGAACGTCCCCGGCTCTGACCCGGCGGACTGAGTGACCAGCCGCACCTGCCCGCTCTGCGGCACCGCGTCGACGATCGTGGGTTCGTCCAGCAACCGGGCCTGGAAATCCCGGGGTCTCGTTCCGTCCGGAGGTCGCGCGAGAAAGGTGCGGCCATGTGCCAGCCGAGAGACGTCCCCGGGAGGCCCTTCCGCCAGCTTTTTTCCCTCATTCAGCACCAACACGCGTTCGCAAGCCGCCGCCTCGTCAAGATAAGAGGTGCTGAGCAGGACCGTCATTCCCTCTTTGATCAGCCTGTGGATGATTTCCCACAGTTCCCGGCGGGAGAGCGGATCGACCCCAACGGTTGGCTCATCCAACAGGAGCAACTCGGGAGGGCGGACGAGCGTGCAGGCGAGTCCAAGCTTTTGCTTCATTCCGCCAGAAAGTTGGCCGGCGAGGCGAGCTTTAAATGGGTCCAGGCCCGTCATTTCCATAAGGCGAGGGTACTGCGTCCGCTTTTCGCTGGCCGTGACCGCGTGCAGGTCGGCATAGAGATCCAGGTTTTCCTGGACCGTCAGATCGTCATAGAGCCCAAACTGCTGAGGCATGTAGGAAATGCGCGACTGGATCGCCTGCGGATCCTTGGCGGCGTCGATCCCCAGCACGCTGACGGTGCCGCCATCGGCCTTCATCAGCCCGGCAAGCAGGCGGAGCAGCGTTGTCTTGCCGGCGCCATCCGGCCCGGCCAAAGCGGCGAGGCCGCCCTTACCGATAGAGAACGAAATATTGTCAAGGGCGAGCACCGTTTCACCGGTCTCCCGGCGAAACGATTTGCGAACGGCGTCTAATTTCAAGGCGGGCAATTGCAAGGCGGCGGAAGTGGCCTGCGCGGTCATGGGGACGACGCCTGCCGCGTCGTCCCCGGTCCCGATGTAACCGTCTCCCAACCGCCGCCCAAGGCCTTGTAGAGAGTGACGAGATCGACCGAGATCGCCTGATCGCTCGCCGCCAGTTCGTCGTCGGATTGATAGAGTGACCGCCGCGCATCGAGGACGTCGAGAAAATTGACGCGTCCGTTGGTATACAGCGCGTCGGCCATCGCCAGAGAGCGTCGATTTTGCGCCACCTCAACGGCAAGCGCGGTGTGCCGGTTCTGCTCCCGCGCATAGGTCACGACAGCGTTCTCCGCTTCTTGCAACGAGGTCAACGCGACTTTCTCGTATGTCGCCAAAGCCGCCTCCTGTACCGCGGTTTGCGCCCGCACTTCCGCGCGCACCCGGCCGAAATCAAGAATCCGCCATTGCACGCTCGGGCCGACCGACCAGAACAGGCTGCCGGGCACGAACCATTTGCTGGCAGTGACACTTTCCACTCCGACGTCTCCGGTGAGCGAAAGTTTGGGGAACCATTCCGCTTCCGCCACACCGATACGGGCGGTTTCGGCCGCGAGTTGCCGTTCGGCCTGACGCACGTCCGGGCGGCGGCGGAGCAAATCGGACGGCAGTCCGATTGGAATTTCTGGCGGCACCGGAGGCACCGGCGAAACGGGCGAAAGCTCAGTCACCAGTTCGCCCGGTTGCTCGCCGAGCAGGACCGCCAGCGCGTACATGGATTTCCGCACCGCAGTGCCGAGCGGGGGAATCGCCGCCTGCGTTCCCGCCAGCAAAGCAACGGCCCGCGTGACGTCGAGTTCGTTCGCGACCCCGCTTTGAAAGCGCGCGCGGGTCAGCTCCACCGCTTCCTCCTGGAGCTTGCTGTCGCGCATCGCGATGTCCAAACGGCGCTGACCGCCGCGCAATTCGACGTAATTCCGTGCCACTTCTGCCAGCAGCGTCAGCATCACATCGTTGCGGGCCTCCATCGCGCTTTGCCACTCCGCGGTGGCCGCTTCCAGCGCGCGACGCTTGCCGCCGAACAAGTCGATTTCCCATGAGGCGTCGAAACCGGCGTTATAAAGGTTGTACTCAAAGGGGAAATTCGCCGGCAAGGGCAGCGCTCCAATGAGCGGCTGGTTCTGGCTCTGTAACTGCCTGGCGTATGACGCCGTGGTGTCGATCGTGGGCGCGAAATCCGCCACGCTCGCACCACGCACCGCCCGCGCCTGGCGCAGCCGGGCCTCGGACACGCGCAAATCCAGATTCGTTTTTACCGCCCGTTGGATGAGAGAGTTCAGTTCGGCATCGTTGAACGACGTCCACCAGGACGAAGTCTCGGCCGCGCTGGCAGTCAGGCCGCCGGCCACCGGCGAGCTCCATGCGGCCGGAGCATGGCCGGCGGATGGGTGATAGTTCGGGCCAACGGTACAGCCGGATACAACCATCGCCGCCATGCCTGTGATGAGTTTCGTCCACATTACTGTGGCTTACTCTGAGGCTTACTCTGGGGCTGACCCTGGGCATCCACCGGCTCAAGTTCGAGGGACACGGTCGCCGGCATGCCCAACCGCATGTCGTCCTGAGGGTCCCGCACGAAAATCCGGATTTCATAGACCAGGCTGGAGCGCAGCTCCTCGGTCTGGACCGGTTTGGGCGTGAATTCGGCGACGGGGGAAATGAAACCGATCCAGCCCGGGAAGGTCCGGCCGGGAAAACCGTCCGCGCTGATGGCGGCTTTCGTTCCGGGATGAACCCGCCCCAGATCGGTCTCGGACACATAGGCCCGGATCCATTTTGGATCCGTGATGGCGAGATTGAAAATCGGCCGTTGCGGGGACGCCATCTCGCCAGGCTCCAAAAGCCTGGAACGCACCTCGGCATTGGTCGGGGAAACAAGGTCCGCATCGGTCAGTTTCAGGTGCAGCAGGTCAAGTTGGGACTGATCGGCGCGCAATTGTGCCTCGCCTTGGGCGATATCCTCCTGCCGTGGACCGATCGCGGCCAGGTCGAGGGATTTTTCCGCCACCGTGACCCGCGCGCGCGCCACGCCCAGGGCGGCTTTGGCGCCGTCAAGGTCTTGCTGGCTGATGGCCCGCCCCGATGTCAGCCCCCCCAAGGAAGACAACCGCCGCCAGGTCTGATCGGCGTTGACCAGGTCCGCTTTCGCCGAAACCACATTTGCCTGGGCCTGAGCGACTTCCTCCGGACGGCTGCCGGCATGGAGCTTTCCTACCACCGCCTGCTGGCCCTGCATCATGGCTTCGGCGGTTGCCGCCTGCGCTTTCAGCCGGCTGGTGTCCAGACGGGCCAGAACCTGTCCGCGGGTAACCCGGTCGCCTTCCTGAACCAGCACCTCCTCGACCCGCTCGCTGTTGTTGAAGGCGAGTTCGACCTGACGCAGATCGACGTTGCCATAAAGCAGCAATCGGTTCGGGTCGGTTTTTGGCTGCTCCCAAAACCGGAGTAGTCCGTAGCCAATCGCGAGAACCGCGAAAACGGCGAGGCCCGCGACCAGGGCTTTTTTCTTGCCGGACCAGCCGGTCTGCGCGGGCGGAGCCGGCGGCCTGGGCGGAGCCGTTTTTGCTGGCGGAGCCAGCTGGGCGGGAGGCGTCAGTTGGAGGGGTGCGAGGTTCAAATTCTCCCCGGTGCCATCCGAACCCTCCACGGAAGGCGCCTCAATTTTCATGTCCATGAGGAATTGAGGACCTTTTTAACCAAGGACAGGATCAATTCAAGCGAGGCTTATGCTTTCCACAGTAACCAG
>JBEKGV010000404.1:0-4997 GCA_050012615.1 Acetobacteraceae bacterium
CGCTTCGCGCAATTGCTGACGCTCGGCGGGCATATAGCGGGCGCCAGGGTCCCACGCGTTGCGTAGGGTGAACCAGGCAATGCCCTCATCCGCGGCGACAATCGGGCCGTACGCGGAATAAGAGTCTGTGTAATGCACCGACACGATGGCGACGTCGTGCACGCCGAGACGGCCACCGCCCTGCACCACCACCTGATATTGGTCGGCCGCGTGGAAATGCGGCCTCACGATCGCGGCCGGGTCCTTCTCGACCAGAAATGCCATCGGGTAAACGATGTTGGCATCAGGCGGTGCCTCGCCTTCCTTCAACGTGTTGCGATTTTTTCCGATATAGGTCGTGTGCCAGCCATTGCCGGTCCGCCGGCGATTGGTCTTCTGAGCGATGTCGCTGTCCGCGGTCAGGATCATGGTGCTGCCTCACGTTTGATCTTCGCATGCAGTCTATCCGAAATGACGCTGTACTGCCAGTGACCTTGCCTCCGGGGCCGCGGCCGGTGTTGATGAGCGATCCCGTGGCCAACTGTTGGAGAGACCCGTGCCATTGAATCCTTTCGACCTGACCGGCAAAGTCGCCCTCATCACCGGCGGAAACTCCGGCATCGGACTGGGCATGGCGAAAGCCCTCGCCGCGGCTGGAGCGGATGTAGCGATCTGGGGCACCAACCCAGCGAAGAATGCCGCGGCGCGAGACGAAATCGCGAAAGCTGGTCCCAAGGGGGATCAGCGCGTTCTCGCTTTGGAGTGCGACGTCGGAGACGAAGCCGCCGTCGAAACCTGCTTCGCCCGCACCGTCGAAACGCTGGGACAGGTCGATGGCTGCTTCGCCAACGCCGGAGTGTCGGGCCGCTCGGGCGGCAAGCCATTTTTCGAGATGCCCGCTGACGAATGGCGCCGCGTCATGCGAGTCAATCTTGACGGCGCTTTCTACACGCTTCGCGCGGCGTCGCGACACATGGTGCACAATAAGATCGAGGGTGTGTTGGCCGGCACGGCATCGCTCGCCGCGATCGAGGCGTCGCCGCGCAGCGAACATTACGCGGCCACGAAAGGCGGAATGATCTCGATGATGAAGTCTTTGGCGGTGGAACTGGCGCGCTAC
Organism: Acetobacteraceae bacterium; assembly: GCA_050012615.1. GTDB lineage: Bacteria > Pseudomonadota > Alphaproteobacteria > Acetobacterales > Acetobacteraceae > Rhodopila. The sequence goes on from JBEKGV010000404.1 coordinate 1,100, forward strand.
GGGATCCGCGCGCATTCGATCGTGCCGGGTTGGATCGATACGAACATGACCGAGAAAACGCTCGCCAGCGACGGGTTCCAGAACAAGGTATTTCCCCGGGTGCCGATGCGCCGCTGGGGCACCGGCGACGATTTTGGCGGCATCGCGGTGTATCTGATGAGCACCGCGTCACGCTATCACACCGGCGATACATTCGTGATCGATGGGGGGTATTCGTTGTTCTGACCACGCATGAGCAGAAGCAGATTGACAGCGCTCAGCCGGCGCCAAGATATTGCCGCAGATCGGCGACGGCCCAGGGCCATGACAAACCAAAGGGAGCCGTGAGGCTCCCTTGGCGCGTAGCTCCCTTTCGGGCAACGGTCATCCGGCGAGCCAGAGCCGCGAGAAAGTGAAAGTGGGGCCACGAAGCCTATTTGTCAATCTCAAACGGCCTCGGCAGCCAGGTTGTGACTCGCTGCAAGATTTCATTGAACTCCGCGTTTGGGATCCGGAAAATCCGCCCCTTGACCTGTGACGGGCGGCTTGGAGCGATGGTATATAAATGGTTACAGATCACCCAACTTCGTTGTCCATCAATGGATACCGACAGTTGCCACGCCCATGGACTATTGCCTTGAGGCTCAGTCGTGGTGGGCACCACAAGGCACGGGCCGTGCAGTGTGTTTTTGTAGGAGATCACTACCACCGGCCGGGTCTTCCACATCTCCGGCAACTGGGCGTCGAGCCAGAAATCACACCAGTACATTTGACCATGTTTTGGCGCCGCGATAATGCGAGGCTGAATACGCGGCGGCTTTTGCTCCGGCTCAGGACCCTTTGGCGGCGGGGCGGCATCGCGCGTCATGGCCTGACAAGCGGCACGCGCGGATGCTCCCGCCTGGCCCACGCCACCATCACACAGTCCCCACAGTCCTGATCCGTGCGCGTGGAAAGATCTCCAGTTGTGACAGTACCGCGGTTCCCGGTTTGACTCGTTCGACGATCGCACGGACATGAGCACGGATCGCTCCGCTGCTCAGAACAACCGGCAATTCCCCACCCGAGGCGGCCTTCTCATAAACCTCGTTCAACTTCCGTACGAAGTCCTGCAATTTACCTGGCGCCATCGCGAGTTGCCGTTCCTCCGGTGGCCCAACCAGAGATTCGACGAACGCCGCCTCCCAGTCCGGCGAAAGTGTCAGCAGCGGAATGTAGCCCGCAGACCCGGTGTTCTGGTCGCTGATTTGCCGCGCCAAACGCGCACGCACATGCGCGACGATCGCGGGGATGGCGCGAGACGGCGCGCCGCACGCCTCCTGGATCCCTTCCAGGATCGTCGGCAGGTCACGAATGGAGACTCTCTCTTCCAGCAGAGATTGCAGCACACGTTGCACGGCACCGACCGAGATCGTGTTCGGGATCATGTCGGTGACCAGCTTTTGATGTTCCGCCGGCAACTCGTCCAGCAGCTTGCGAGCTTCCGCGTACGACAGCAGCTCGGCGACGTTCTGCCGAACGATTTCCGTCAGGTGCGTGGACAGCACGGTCGGAGCATCGACAACGGTGCAGCCGCGAAACAACGCTTCTTCTTTCAGCGACGGATCGATCCACATGGCCGGCAGCCCGAACGCCGGCTCTTTCGTTGCCTCGCCCGCGAGTTTTGGCGTGCCGCCTTTCGGATCCATGATCAGCAGCATCAACGGACGCAATTCGCCGCGGCCGGCCTCGATCTCTTTCACGCTGATCACGTATTCCGTTGGACCAAGCCGCATGTTGTCCTGGATCCGCACCGGAGGAAGCACGAAACCCATATCCCCGGCGATGGTACGGCGCAGGCTCTTGATCTGCTCGGTGAGCCGCGGACCTTCGCCGCCGGCGAGAGCCAGCAACCCATAACCGAGCTCCAGGCGGATCATGTCCATTCGTAACGATTCGCCGATTGGCGGCTCGGTGGCGATTGGAGTGACGGCCTTGGTATCGGAAGCGCCGATCGGGTGTTTGTGGCGCAGCCACGCGGCACCGCCGGCCAGACCGGCGATCGCCACAAATGGCAGGAGCGGCAGTCCGGGCAGCAGCCCTAGTACGGTCGCCGCACCCGCCGCCATGATCAACGGCTTCGGACCGCGACCCAGTTGCCCGATGAGGGCAACGTCGGCGGTGCCCTCGATATTGCCCTTGGTCACCACGATACCGGCGGCGGTGGAGACCAGCAGCGCGGGAATTTGAGCCACGAGCCCGTCGCCGGCGCTCAGCGTCGTGAAAGTCGCGGCGGCGTCGGCGAACGGCATGTGATAGCGGACCAGGCCGATGGCGAGGCCGCCAATGATGTTGATGCCGGTGATGATCAACCCGGCGATCGCGTCGCCCCGGACGAACTTCGCGGCACCGTCCATCGAGCCGTAGAAGCTGCTCTCTTCTTCCAGGTCGCGGCGCCGGGTTCGCGCGGTATGCTGGTCGATAAGACCGGCCGACATGTCGGCGTCGATTGCCATCTGCTTGCCGGGCATGGAATCGAGACTGAACCGCGCGGCGACCTCGGCGATTCGGCCGGAGCCTTTGGTGATGACCATGAAGTTCACCACCAGCAGGATGCAGAACAGGATCAGGCCGATGACAACGTCGCCGCCCATCAGGAAGCCGCCGAACGCGGCGACCACGTGGCCCGCCGCGAGCATGCCCTCGTTGCCGTGCGACAGTATGAGCCTCGTGGTCGCGACGTTCAGCGACAGACGTAACAAGGTCGTCAGCAGCAGCAACGTCGGAAAACTGGAAAAGTCGAGCGGCCGGTTCAGGAACAACGCCACCATCAGCACCAGTACTGACGTCGTGATCGACAGCGCCAGTCCGAGATCCAGCAGGATCGTGGGAAGCGGCAGCACCAGCACGGACAGCAGTGCCACGACCCCGAGCGCGAGTCCGACGTCGCTGCCCGGCGCGTATTGGCGAATGCGGGCCAGAACTCCGGGAATTACATCGGCTGGCCCCGCCATCGGCGGTCAGGCCGCACTCGCGGCGGGCGGCGGAACGGCGACGCCCCGCGCTGTGTAGTCGCGCAATTTGTTGCGTAACGCGCGGATCGAAATGCCGAGGATGGTCGCGGCGTGGGTTCGATTGCCTAACGTATGACCGAGAGTTTCGATGATGAGGTCGCGCTCCACGTCCTCCATGCGGCGACCGACCAGTGACGCGATACCGGCCACCTGCGTTCCGCCAGCGGCCTGCCGCGAGCCATCGGACGGGGTGAGCTCGACATCATCAGCAGCGATCTCCGGCCCGGTCGCGAGCAGGACCGCGCGATGGATGACGTTTTCCACCTCGCGGACATTGCCACGCCAATGGTGCGCCGTCAGGCGAGACAACGCGGTTTGTGTGAGAGGACGATAAGGCAGTCCGTTCACGGCGGCGTATTTGCGGCAGAAATGTTCAGCCAGGGCGGCTATGTCGCCCGGTCGCTCGCGCAGTGGCGGGATCCGTAGGCTGACGACGTTCAGGCGGAAATATAAATCCTCCCGGAACGTTCCGCGCCGGACCTCAGCCGTCAGGTCGCGATTTGTGGTCGCCAGGATGCGGACATCCACTCTCACCGGAGCGGAGCCGCCAAGACGGTCGATTTCCCGCTCCTGCAAGGCGCGCAATAACTTTGCCTGCAGGCGGATGTCCATCTCGGAAATTTCGTCCAGCAGCAGAGTGCCACGATGAGCAGCCTCGAACTTGCCAAGCCGGCGAGCGAGGGCACCGGAGAAGGCACCTTTTTCGTGGCCGAACAACTCGGATTCAAGAAGGTTTTCCGGTATCGCGGCGCAGTTTAGTGCGACGAACGCGCCGCCGGCACGGCGTGATTTGCGGTGGATGTGGCGGGCAAGCACCTCCTTGCCGGTACCTGATTCGCCGCTGATCAGCACGGAGGCGTCGGCGC
>JBEKGV010000405.1:0-6984 GCA_050012615.1 Acetobacteraceae bacterium
TCGCGCTGCCGTGCGTTGTCCGCGCCTACCAGGATGGCTCGCTACACCTGATGTTCGAACTGGACCAGGCTATGGCGACGCGGTTCCAGCCCGTCCTCGAACGTCTGACGCAGGGCCGCGCCGCCTGAGGGTCAATATGATTTTCAGAAGCGAAGCACGGGGCGGGTGGTCGAGGCCAATGGCCACAAGTGCCCCACAAGTGCCAATCTGTCGAGCGCGATCACCGCGGCAAACCGCGCTCATCCCATTCAATCGGCTCAAATGCATCCGTGCGATCCGGAATTCGATCTAACCGGGCCAGGATGGCCAAGGCCCGAGCCTCAAAGTCGTCATCCGAGGCGTCCGGCTGATTTGTCAGCATCCCATCGACGGCCCTTTCCACGGCGGCGGTCCTGGAGAGACCGGTCGCGACCGCCAGGCGCTCGATCTTGGCGACCACGGTCGGACTTGCAATCTGGATCGGCATACTTACCTTGCGATGGTGATTTCACCATCATCAATATTCATTATCATCGCGAGGTGTTCAAGCCAGTTCCGGCCGCGACCCCGCCAGATCATTTTCTGGTTGGGTCCGTGTCCCGGCGAGCACCGCGAAGGTTTCATCTGAGAGAAGACCGAGGACCAGAGGGCCAGAGACTTCTTCGTCATTCGACCGTCGGAGACCTCTGATCGAGCGAGTTTTCTGGCGCATGGCACCAACCGCGGGCGTTGGTCCGCGTGATGGCGAGGTAGGAAACGACTTCCAGACAGCCTTGCTATTTTGGTGAGTGCATCACATGCGGGAAAACCACCGCGGACGGATCAATTGGCTGCCCTGTTTCTGTGGCCCTCTGGTCCTCTGGCTTCTCTCAGTTGAACCCTGCGTGTGTGAGCACATTCGGAGCTGGAACGGGTGACAACGTGCCTCGCGCGGCGCCTCCGTCTCTTCGTCAGCATTGACGCGGGCGATTACGCGGAGCTGTCTGCCCCCGCGGCAGGCCGGAACGGAACCGGTGGGCACGAGGGCAACCCGCGAGCCGACAAGCCATCGAACTCATGGCGCAACTCCTGGCGTTCCTCGCGGACCAGGAAGTCGGCAAGTGCCATCGGCTGTCGCGACATGGCACCCATGACATTCAACCTGGCGCGAGGCCCGTCAACGGCATCAGCCCTCCAGCGGCAACCCTTCCAGATCCTCGGCCCGCTCCACCTTGATCAGCACGGCGTAGCCGTTCTTGTCGGGGTCGCGGTCCTTTTCGGGCTGCACCAGCCGCCGCCACACTTCCTCATACACCGGGCCGGAACGAACGATCTGGGCGGTGCCGTAGAACCTCGCGATGCCGCCTTTCGGCAGCGTCCCGTCGGCGCGCAGCGAGGGCTTGCGGAAGTAGACGGTTACCTTCGTCCCGTCCTTCATGTTCTTCGCCGTCGAACCCTTGCCGCGCTCCCACAAAGCGAGGTGCTCATCGTCGTAAACCATCGTGCCGCCACGCGGCGTGATCTGCGCGTAGCCGTCCGGCAAGGCGGTGCCCACCAGGGTCACGTAGTCGGGAAACGCGGTGTTGATGTGCTCCTGAAGGACAGTCGGAATACGCGCCATCGTTGTCTCTCCGTTCTTGGTTGGCCGTTCTCACTTAGCCAGCAACGCCTGGGCACAGGCGTCCAAAATCGCGTCGGTGTCCAGCCCATAGGCGCGATAGAGGTCCGGAATATCGCCCGCCTGGCCAAAACGATCGACACCCAGCGGCACGACACGCTGGCCCCGCACCGACCCCAACCATGCGTGCGTGGCCGGGTGCCCGTCCAGCACCGTCACCAGAGCCGCACCGGGTGCCAACGGCGCGAGGATCCGCTCGATGTGCGACCGTGCTCCGCGATCCCCGTCGCGGCGGGCGCGCAGCGCATCCAGCCATCCCGCGTGCAGCCGGTCGGGCGAGGTGATCGCCAGCAGACCCGCGCCTTCGGTTTCATCGGCAACCACCTGGAACGCGTCCATCACTTCGGTGGCGACCGGTCCCTGGTAGGCAAGCGCGATCGGCGCGCCCTTGGCCGGCTTCACGACCCAGTGCGCGCCGGCGATCACCTCGGCGGCGTCGAGTGTCCACAGCGGAGCCGTCGGGCTTCTGCATGAACTCCAGCGCGTGGCGCAGCATGATGGCGAGTTCGTCGACATGCGCCGGCTCGAAGCTCGCGAGACGGTCGGCGGCCATGCCGATCAGCGGTGTGTTGACCGATTGATGCTGCCCGCCCTCCGGCGCCAGGGTCAATCCTGACGGGGTCGAAACAAGTAAAAAGCGCGCGTCCTGGTAACAGGCGTAGAGCAGCGCATCGAGGCCTCGATTGACGAACGGATCGTAGACCGTGCCGATCGGCAGAATACGTGCACCGGTCATGGCGGGTGTGAGGCCCGCGGCACCGAGGAGTAAAAAGAGATTTTGCTCGGCGATGCCGAGTTCGACGTGCTGGCCGAGGGGCGACATGCCCCAACGCTGAGCCGAGGCCAGCTTTGAATCGCGGAACACGTCGTTGCGGGTGTGACGATCGAAGATACCGCGGCGGTTCACCCAGGGCCCAAGGTTGGTCGACACCGTCACGTCCGGACTGGTGGTCATGATGTGCTCGGCGAGTTCTTTCACTTCGCCTTGGCCGCGGCCCAGTTCGGCGAGGATGTCGCCGAAGCCGCCTTGCGTGGACATCTTGCGGCCGGTCGCTTTCGGCATCGGCAAGGGTGCCGGCACCGCGATGATCGGCGCGGTGAGCGTGCGCCCTTCGGCGGTCAGCTTCGTCGCGAACGGGGTGGCGGCGAGGAATTCCTGAAAATCGGTCTCCGACAGATCCATTCCTTCGAACAGGTCCCATTCGTGACCGGGCCGGATGCCCATGTCGGAACGGAACTGTTCCATCTGCTCCTTCGTCATCAGGCCGGCGTGATTGTCCTTGTGGCCGGCGAACGGCAGTCCCATTCCCTTGATCGTGTAAGCAATGAAGCAGGTCGGCTGATCGCCGAGCGCATCTGCCGCCCGGAAATGCTCGATCAACGTTTCGATGTCGTGACCGCCCAGATTGGTCATCAGAGCGCCGAGTTCGAGGTCGGTCAGGGGATCGATGATGGCCCGCGCCCGGGAACGGCCGAGATCGGCGAGCAACACCTGCCGCCACGCGGCGCCGCCCTGAAACGTCAGAGCGGAATACAGGCTGTTTGGGCAATCATCGATCCAGCGGCGCAGGTCCTCGCCGCCTTCGCGGGCGAACGCGGCCTCCAGCGCGCGGCCGAACTTGATGGTGACGCAGTTCCAGCCCATGTCGCGGAACAGGCCCTCGATGCGGCCGAACAGGCGGTCGGGGACAACGGAGTCGAGGCTCTGGCGGTTGTAGTCGATGACCCACCAGAGGTCGCGGACGTCGTGCTTCCAGCCTTCCAGCAAGGCCTCGTAAATATTGCCCTCGTCGAGTTCGGCGTCGCCGGCGACCGCGATATGGCGGCCCGGCGGGAGGTCGGCGCGGCTGAGACCGTGCAGGCGGACATAGTCGGCCATGAGTGCCGCGAACGTGGTCATGGCGACACCCAGGCCGACCGATCCGGTGGAGAAGTCGACCTCGGGGCCATCTTTCACCCGGCTCGGGTAGGGCTGGATACCGCCGAACCGGCGCAGGCCTTCCAGCTTCTCCCGCGTCTGCCGGCCGAGCAAATAGTTGATCGCGTGAAAGACCGGGCCGGCGTGCGGCTTGACCGCGATGCGGTCCTGGGGACGGGCGATTTCCAGATAAAGCGCGGTCAGGATCGAGATGCTGGACGCGCACGACGCCTGGTGCCCGCCGACCTTCAACCCGTCACGGTTGGGACGGATATGGTTGGCGTTGTGGATCATCCACGAGGACAGCCAGAGCAACTTACGCTCCAACTGCTTCAACATTCGGACCCGGCTGTCGCCCGCGGTGGTCCGAGGGACGACCGTGGTCAGCGGCGCGTTCATGGGCCCTCCCGGCCAGTTCTGAACGGGGAGTGTATTTCATCTGATCGGGTGAACCAAACGTTTTGGTTTGTCGGCGGCGGAGGGGTGGCTGGGTTTGCAAGCAAGTAAGGATTTCAACACGGAGAAGAGGGGAGGAACACGGTGGTGCACGGAGAAGCGAGGTATGGCGCTTCGCGCGGTGTTTGGCCGACTGCCAGTGCGACGGGTCCGAAATCATTACTGCTCCGTGGTCCTCAGTGTACCTCCCTGCCCTCCGTGGTGAATCCTTTGCTTGCGGAGCACGCGCACGAACGGCCCTTGCCAGGGTGGCTGGAATTTGACCCTTGCAATTTCAGGGCTACACTGCCTTCAGACGACCGAACCAGGAAGCAGAGGATCAAACATGAAATACAACCGAATCTCGGCGGATTGCCATCTCGACATGCCGTGGATGCCGCCGACGCTGTTTGTCGAGGAATGCTCGCGCGAGTTCAAGGACCGCATGCCCTATGTCACCGACGGGCCGGACGGACCGCAATGGGTCACGAAACAGGGCGCGAATTTCGGCCTCAAGAACGGTGTCGGACCGAGCGGCGCCAAGCTGATCCCTGGGCAAAACAGACGCGTCGACATCATGGCCGAGACCGGCCTGTTTTCGGATGGCAAACAGGATATTCGCCGGGTCAGCGACCCGCATCTGCGCGCCAAGGACATGGATCGCGACGGCGTCGACGCCGAGGTGATTTTCGGCGTGCTCGGCACCGCTTCGAAAATGAACGATTTGCCGGCGGCGAATGAGGTGTTGCGCATCTATAACGATTGGCTGGTGGATTTCTGCAGCCACTATCCCGATCGTCATATCGGCCTCGGCTGCATTCCGTACGGCGACATCGACGCGGCGGTCGCGGAAGTGCGCCGCTGCGCGAAGATGGGCCTCAAGGGTGTGGAGGTCTCGTGCTCCTGGGATATGGAGCCGATGTGGCACCCGTTGTGGGAACCGCTGTGGCAGGTCGTGAACGAAGTGCAGTTGCCGTTGCATTTCCATACCTTCCCGACGACGCCGCCTCGGGCGCGGGAGATGACGTCGGGTCATGTGCGGCGCGCGGCGATGTTCACCGGCGTGTCGTCGTTCCAGATGGGACTGATCCACATCCTCGCGGCCATGATGGGCGCCGGCGTGTTCGAGCGTTACCCGAACCTGCGCGTGTCGTTCGGCGAGAGCGGGATCGGCTGGATCCCCTACGCTCTCGACCGCATGGACTTCGAGTTCGAGGATCGGTTCCGCGATCTGATGAAGCTGAAGCCGTCCGAGTACTGGCAGCGCCAGTGCAAGGCGACGTTCCAGTTCGATCCGATCGGGCCGAAGCTTCTGGGCGTGAACAACCTGATGACGGTCGATACTCTGATGTGGGGGTCCGACTACCCGCACACCGATGGGATCTGGCCGGAATCGACGAAGTATATCGAGGAGCAGTTCGTTGGGCTGTCTCGCGAGGACATCCACAAGATCACCTGCGAGAATGCGGCGAAGTTCTATAATCTGACGAACTGAGAGTTCTGACGTTAACGTGCAGCGGCCGGGTCGTTCCCGGCCGTTTGCATTTGTGAGGAGACGGCGATGCGGGTCGACGGTGCGTGTCATTGCGGGAACATCGCGTTCGAGGCTGAGGTCGATCCGGAAACGGTGCGAATTTGTCATTGTACCGATTGCCAGACGATGAGCGGTTCGTTGTTCCGGGCCAACGTTCAGGCCGCTGGCGAAACGTTCCGACTGGTCCGCGGCACGCCGAAGATTTACGTCAAGACGGCGGATAGTGGTACGAAGCGGGCGCAGGCGTTCTGTCCCGATTGCGGCACTGGACTTTATGCAACCTCGCCCACCAATCCGACCAGTTATGGGTTGCGGGTAGGCACGATCGCCCAGCGCGCGACGTTCCGGCCGACGCATCAGATTTGGTGTCAGTCCGAATTACCGTGGACTTCGGAGGTGGCTGCGTTGGAGCGGCGGGATCGGGGATAGCACCTGACTGGTCAGGCCAGGATTGGGGAGCCGGGAGCGCCGCGGATGCGAGCTGTTGAAGGCAGCGACCGCATCGGCGGCCTCAAGCATGTGTAATATTCGGACCCGATCTTCAGGCAGCATACTGCGCAGCCGCGGTACTCATCACCTCGGTGCAAAAATGCCGGCTGAGATCGGCCGGTGTGCGTAGATCGACCCGCCGTCCACCCAGAAGCGCCGACAGCTCCGCGTCGATCGTCGAGAGCCCGAGCAACCCAGGTGCTGACCCGGGGACAAACTCCACCAGCAGATCGACGTCGCTATCCGGCCGCGCAGTGCCTTTGAGCACGGACCCGAACAGCGACAGACGCAGTATTGCGTGGCGCCGGCACAGCGACACGAGTGCGTCCCGGTCCTGAAACAAACGCTCAGGCATGATCACTCCTGACACCAGTGGACTGCAGTGGTTCCGGATGCGTCGAGATAATGTCAGATTACTTTGGCTACGTCACCGCCCAGGATCAATGAGTTGTTGCGCGACCCTGGGGTAATTGCATTTGAAACCAGAACGCCGGCCCGCGGCCGGAACGGCGGAGGCATCCGGGTCTCGATGGGACGGGCGCCCGCCAATCAGCCCCGTGGGCCTGACGTGGCACGGTGGATCCGTCCTTATCATTCTTCATCCGCGTTCATCTGTGTTAAAAAATCTTGGATTCCCCTCGGCACGACAGAACGCCCGTTGGCACGATGCAATGGTGCGGCAAGGCAGGAATTTTGAACGCAGATGAACGCCGATAAGAAGGGATAAGGCCGGATGGACTGTGCGGCCGAAACCGCGAGGACCAGCTCTTGCTACGGATATTCAATGGGTCCGGTTGTCCTGATTGGAGCACCAACGCAAACAAAGTTCCAATTGCAATCACCTTGGCGCGAGCTGCGGTCAATGCCGTACCGTCGCGCGAGCAGTTACGACGCGGTGATGCGTGCCTTTGGGAGGCACGCCGACAGGCATTAGCCGTGTTCTTCGGTCAGTGGTCCCGCCGCGTAATCCCC
>JBEKGV010000406.1:0-4989 GCA_050012615.1 Acetobacteraceae bacterium
CGCGTCGTCGACGACGAAGCCGACGGCGATCGTCAGCGCCATCAGCGACAGATTGTCCAGGCTGTAATCCATCAGATACATCACCGCGAAGGTGCAGATCAGCGCGACCGGAACGGTGATGGAAGGGATGATCGTCGCCCAAACATTGCGCAGGAACAGAAAGATCACCATCACGACAAGGCAGATCGACAGCATCAGAGTGAACTGCACCTCCGACAGCGAGGCGCGGATGGTCTGCGTGCGATCGACGATGATGGTGGTTTTGATCGACGGCGGAATCGACGCCTCAAGCCGCGGCAAAGTCGCCTTGATGCGCTCCACCGTGTCGATGACATTGGCGCCGGGCTGCTTGAAGATCAGCAGGATGACGCCTTCCGTACCGTTCTGATAGCCGCCGACGAAGCGGTTTTCGGCGGCGTCGACGGCCTGGCCGATATCCTTCACGCGGATCGGCGCTCCGGCCCGCCAGCCCACGATGACGTTCTCGTAATCCGCGGCTTTGGTGAGTTGGTCGTTGTCATAAATCGCATAAGACCGGTCGGGTCCGTCGATCTGCCCCTTGGGGGCGTCGGCGGTCGAGACGCTCAGGACCTGCCGGATATCCTCGAGGGTCAGCCCCATCGCCGCGATCTTCGCCGGATCCACCTGGATCCGGACCGCGCGTTTGCGCTCACCCGCGATGAACACCTGGCCCACCCCGGCGAGTTGCGAGATCTGCTGCGCAAGCACCGTGTCGGCGTAGTCGTCGACCTCGATCATCGGCTCGCTGTCGGACTGGAGCGCCAGGATCATGATCGGCGCTTCGGACGGGTTAACTTTCCAATAGGTCGGCGGTGACGGCAGGTTTTTCGGCAATGACCCTGTCGCGGCGTTGATCTGAGCCAGCACATCCCCGGCGGCGCCATCGATGTTGCGGTCCAGATCGAACTGGATGGTGATCGACGACGACCCCGCCACGCTGACCGACGTCATTTGCGCGATGCCGGGGATGATCGCGAACTGCCGCTCCAGCGGCTGCGCCACCGTGCTGGCCATCGTCTCCGGGCTGGCGCCCGGATACTTCACGTTCACGCTGATGGTCGGGAAGTCGACGCGCGGCAGCGGTGCCACCGGCAGTAACGGGTAAGCGGCGAGGCCGACCAGGACGAGCGCCGCGATGAAGAGCGAAGTCGCGACGGGCCGCTGGATAAAGGGGGTCGAAATGCTCATGTCTCGCGTCGTCCTGGGTCGTAGCCGGCCATCGGGAATTCAGCCGCCTTCGTGTGGCGGATTCGCGGCCTCTTTCGGCGCGCCATTGATAATCGAAACGTGGGTTCCGTTCTGCAGACGGGATTGACCGTCGGTGACGGCGGTCTGCCCTTCCTCCAATCCCTTCGTGATGATGGAGGTCACGCCATCGTCACGCTCGACCTCGACCACCTGACGGATAACTGTTTGGTCGGGTTTGACCACGTAGACAAAGAGATCGTCCTGGCCGTGCCTGACCGCCGCCGATGGGACGGTCAGTGCTCCCTTGCTGGTGTCGATCAGCAGCCGCGAGTTGACGAATTGGCCAGGCCACATCTGGTATTTGTCGTTGGGGAAGATCGCCTTGAGTTTGATGGTCCCGGTCGTGGCGTCGATCGAATTGTCGATCGTCAGCAACGTGCCGTGATCAAGCTCGGTCTTGTCGTCGCTGGTGAAGGCGATCACCGGCAGTTTGCCTCCCGCCATCGCCTTTTGGATCGCCGGCAAATAATCCTGCGGCACCGTGAAAGTCACCGCGATCGGCCGCAGCTGCGACAGCGGGAGCACCGGCGTGACCTCGGCCGAGCGGATGAAGTTGCCCGGATCGACTTCACGCAATCCGACGCGCCCGTCGAACGGCGCCATGATGTAGCACCAGGCCAGGTTGATCTTCGCGGTGTCGATTTTCGCGGCATCGGCCGCGATCGAGGCGACGAGTTGACCAGCCTTCGCCTGCGCGACCTCAAGTTGTTGCTGGGACGCTACCTGCTTCGCCGCGAGGGAGGTGTACCGAACCACGTCCGCGTGCGCCGCGAACAGTTGTGCCTCATCCTCCTGCTTTTGCGCGATCGCCGCGTCGAGCGCGGCCTGGTACGGCCGAGGGTCGATGATGGCGAGCACATCACCCTGTTTCACGTCCTGGCCCTCGGTTACCGGCACCTTCATCAGGACGCCGTCGACCTCGCTGCGCAACTGGACGGTTTGCAGGGCGAGAACGGTGCCCAGGCCACGCAGGTAGTCCGGGACGTCCTTGCGGACAACAGGCGCGACGCTCACCGGTACGGTCGGTGGGCCGCCTTGGCGCGCGGATTCCTGGGCGAGGCCGGGCACTGGGAAGTGGCAGATCGCGGCGGCCGCTATGGGCGCCAGCAGGGCTCTGGTGAGTCGTTGACGCCAACTGATCATGCTTATCGTTTACCCAATCCGGCAAAGGGCAAGTGAGCACCGTTCTGGCGCCTGCCACGGTTGCTAGTGAAAATTTCCCCCAGGCCTGGAACTATGGCGGAAAACCCGCGGTAACGCCAGTGCGCCTTGTGTTTCATACGGTATCGGCCCGGGGGAGGGCGCCCGAAATCGTCTCAATTCGCGCTAATTTTCAACGATTCCAAGGGCTCGGCGAAACCTTTCAGTCACGAATGCGCCATCGCGCGGCGGCACGTATCGCGGCTTCTCCTCGGGACTGATCCGGATGACCGCGAACAAAGGATCGCTCCGCAGCCTGGGCCGCAGCGCCTCCACGTCCGCCATGTCTCTGGCCGTGGCCGTCGCGGTCCAGCCGCAGGCGGCGGCGACCGCCTCCAGATCAGTGGTCAGGCCGGTGTGGCTGCGCTGCGACCCGGTTTCCCCGTAACGCGAGTTGTCCAGGACCGCGATGGCGAGGTTCGGCACCCTTGCTGCCGCGATACTGGCGAGCGAGCCCATGCCCATCAGCATTTCCCCATCGCCGGTGAGCACGAGGACCCGCCGCCCGGGTTGCGCCAGGGCGATGCCGAGCCCGATCATCGCTGCCCCGCCCATGGCACCCCAAAGGTAAAAATTCAGATCCCGATCGCCGAGCACGCCGAGATCATAGGTGGCGGATCCGAGGCCGCTCACCACCAGAAGATCGCCCGGATCGCGCAGCAGGGCGGCGGCGGCCTCGCGCCGGTCCAGGGTCCCGTCGTTGCTCCGGTGCGTGCCGGTCCCGTGTATTTCTCGATCGGTCATTTCACGAATACTTTCGCGCCGATCAGTCGCTGCGAGAACAGGACGGCGACCGGGAGGTGGCTTTCGAACGCCAGCGTCGCCGAGGCCGCGACGATGTCGGACACGTCCTCGGGGTGATCGGCACGTCGGACGTGCACCCCTATCTGGGTCAGGACATGTGGCGTCGCGGAGCCCATCGGAACTTGCCAGGGGTTCAGCTCACCCCACTCGCCGCGCATCGTCACGAGCGTCAGAAGCGGCATGCGGCAGGTGACAGGCAGCGACAGCATATTGATGCAGTTGCCGACGCCGGAGGACTGCATCAGCAGCACCGTGCGTTGCCCTCCGAGCCAGGCACCGGCGGCGAGTGCCACGCCCTCTTCCTCGCTGGTCAGGACGACCGCTGTCATGTCCGGGTCGGCGTGAGCGGCCTGGATAAGATGGGCGTGTCCGGCGTCAGGGACATAGGCGGCGATCGAGACACGGGCGGCCTTCAGTGCGTCGAAGACACGCGCCTGCCAGGTGGGATGCTGCATACGGTCTCCAGGTGTGGCGCGGATCGCGCGCGGTGGGGCTCGGGCAAAGTAGCGCGGTCTGTCCGCCAATCCAAAGGCCGGGCCGACGATGCCGCCTTTCGTTGCGATGCCGTCACCGGGGGCAGGCCGGCCCGCGAACGGACCGGCCCTCGCCCCTACCGCTTGTTGACGATGATTTTGATCATGACCTTGACTTTGATCGCGATCGCCACAATCATCACGATAAGAGGATAAGATGTGGTGTCATCCTATACCTCCATTCGGTGAACCGGCGGGCCAATTCCCGCCGGCTCTTCGATTCTGGCAGCCATTGATGAATGAACCGTTGAGGACGCCCCTGCGCTGGCGTAGCGCGGATGTCGAGATGTGGTCACCGGGGGCAGGCCGGTCCGCGAACGGACCGGCCCTCGCCCTTACCGCTTGTTGACGATGATTTTGATGATGACCTTGACTTTCATCAGGATCATCACGATCATCAGCGGTAAGAGGATAAGATGTGGTTTCATCCTATACCTCCAGTCGATGAGCCGGCGGGCCAGTCCCGCCGGCTTTTCGATTCTGGCAGCCATTGATGAATGAACCGTTGAGGACAGCCCCGAGGCGCGCGGCTTCAAGGGCCGGAAAAACGCCCTGACACCGTGTTCGGGCTTGGCCCACGCACCTTTAGCCGCACAAATGGCGGGATCGAACCACAGATGACGACGGAGCAGCGGCGCCCTGATCCAGGCGCCGCTGCTCGCGCGACGGTCAGGCGGCGGCGAACTTGCCTCGGCCGAACACTCGATCCAGATCCTCGGCGGCCGCCTTGTCGAACGCCGTTGTCGCGGCGCGGACCGCGTCGACTTTCGCGAGAGCGGCCTTGACCGCCGGCCGCTCGCTGATCGTCGTGACCCACTTCATCGTGTTCGGCAATTTCGACGCGACCGGCTCACCCAGAAGAGCCGGGATGTTGCGCGACCACGGATAAGTGGCGATGTCGGCGATGCTGTACTCCGCGCCGCCAAGGAATGGGGAAGCGGCGAGGCGCTTCTCGATGACTTCGCAGACGCGGATCGCCTGGGTCGTGTAACGGCTTTTGGCATAATCGTTGCCGCCGGGCGCGAAGCGGATGAAGTGCACGTGCTGGCCGAACATCGGACCGACGGTAGTCATTTGCACCATCATCCATTGGATCGCGTCATACTTCGCCGCCATGTCTTTCGACAGCAGCTTGCCGGTCTTCTCCGCGAGGTACAGCAGGATCGCACCGGACTCGAAACAG
>JBEKGV010000407.1:0-4983 GCA_050012615.1 Acetobacteraceae bacterium
GGCCCGGTCATTGTCGCGCTGTCGCTGAAATTGACGTTGTGGCTGCCGGTCGTGGCACAAAGTTTGTTGGCGTCATGGGTCGTGTGGCGTGTTCAGGCGGTGTTTCACACGCCATCGGCGGCCGGGCATCTCGGTCTTTGCGGAGTGCTCGCGATCGGGTCGGTGGCACCGTGGTTCGTCTCGTTGCTGATGCCCGACATTTTCGCCCCGCTGACCGTGATGGCCCTCTTCGTGCTGGCGTTCGATCCGCGAAAGCACCGGCGCTGGCCGATGATCGCGCTGGCGAGCTTCGCGATCGCCGCGCATCTTACCCATTTGGTCATCGCCGCCGCATGTCTGGCCGTGGTGCTTATCCTGCGTCCGCGCCGTATCGCCGGTGCGGCGACCCCGCTCGGTGTCGCGGTCATTTTGCTCGTTGTGACGAACCTGGTCGGGTTCGGCCGGTTTGGCCTTTCGCCGTACGGCTCGGTTTTTGTCCTGGCGCGACTGGCGGCTGACGGGCCGGCGAACATTTACCTCAAGGACAGCTGTCCCGTATCCGGCTACCGGCTGTGCGATTGGGTTGGGCGGCTTCCGACCGATGCCGATGTTTTTCTCTGGAGCCCGCGGGGACCCGTCTGGACGTTCCCTGGAGGACCGATCGCCCTGGCGCCCGAAGCCTCCCGCATCGTCGTGGCGACCATCCTGACCCAGCCGAAGGAGGTCGCTCGCGGCGCTCTCGCCAATTGGCTGACTCAGATCGTGACGCCGCGGCTGGACGACGTGATCGGCGATGACGGCCTGGATGAAACCGTTGGCGTCCAACTCCATGCCTACTACCCGGCCGCCGAAGTAGACCGCTTCGAAGCCGCCGCTCAGCGGACGGGCGGGCTGCGTGCCATCGCTGCCCCATGGCAGCGTTTGTATGTGGTCCTGCTGGTTTTGGGCTCGGCGGGCTCATCGGTTCTCTCGGTCTGGTCCTGGCGGAACGATCGAGTTTTGTTCGGTCTCGGCGCGCTGATCGCCGTGGGCCTCTTGAGTAATGCGTTCGCGACGGGCGTGTTATCCGGCCCGCATGATCGTTATCAGGCGCGCATTGCCTGGCTCGTGTTACTGCCGCCGGTGATTTTCGCGATCCGTCAGTGGGACGGTGGCCGCCGCGTCAGGGCCGGACCCGAGCCCGGCATATTTAGGGCTATCGACGATTGAAGTCCCCTCCGATGTGCGGAATGCGAGCGTAATGAGACCTTGGGTCAGGCACCATGCACGCTAAATTATCCCGGTATTGGGCGGACACGAGCCGGCCGGTCAGGAGCGATGCTTTCGCTAAGGTGGGGGCGACGAATGCTGATATCGTGTGGCCGCGCTTTGAATTCTCTCGAATATTTCGCCGTCCTTGGAGTCGTGCACTTCGACGCCCGTCTTGAACTTCGGAAGCACCTGCAATGCATACATGCACGCATGTAGAAACGCCTGGGCAACAACCGCGACGTTCTGGGGAGAAATGTTGTCCGGTGTCCTGAATCGAAGCAGTTGGGTGGCTCCCTGATGGGCGAGGTCCAGCAGTTGATAAACCACCACAACGTCCATCGCATCGAGTCCTAGTAGACCAATCTTGGAAGCACTGCCTTGATAAATCGGGGCGGACGGCACACGCGCATAACTTTCAACCATCCACGCCGTGATCAAAATATCCCGCCGCTGACTAAGATCGAGGAGCGCGTCGTGCGCGCCAAGCGCCCGGAGAATGAGCTGACGCAGCTCGGTCGCAAGCGACTTACGCAGTGCATCCACGTCGCGTTCCGATTTATTCCTTTCCGTTTCCAATTGTGTTCTGGCCGCATATCTGGCGGCGTTCGCCTGCGTACGTCCCGCGATATAGACGACTATTCCCGCAAGCAGGGCCAGGAGCCCCCCGATAACACCGCTCTGATCGGCGAAAATCCTGTACCAGCTTAGATCCCCTGGCAGTCCTATGTTCACCGTGATGCCTCCGGCAGCCTCGAAATCGTCGCCATGCCGGCATTGTAGCTTCGCGCGATCTCGCTCATCGGCTCCCCGCCCAGCTTCTGCTCAAATCGTGACCTGCTCATGCCGGACACGGCGGCCCAGCGTCCGCCCGATTTCCGCTCCCCTCGCGGCGCCGTGGAAGACCTTATCGATCTCCCCGGCCCGTGGTGCGGCAACCCTCCGCCCGTCGGTCGATTCCCGTTCGAACCAGTGTATCATACACCAGCATGAAATGGATTCGCGCAACGGGACGCGCCAATTTTATCAATGGGCAGAGTTTGAAACCGGGCGGCTGCGAATTGCCGCGCGGGCTCGTGTCCGATACGACCTCGCCGCGTCCGGCTACTCGTTGCGAGCAAACCGCACAGCGCCCGGAACACTCTGAACGATACGTTCATGGTCTGTTATGTATGCGGAATAGATGAACCCGAGTACCGCGTATCCCGTCATTCCCAATGTTCCGGTGGGCGGCCACCAGACGCGCACCAGTGACCAGTCGCCGTAAGTGGACACATCGACCACCAACTGATCTGTCGTCACGCGGTGGTGCACCCAGTTCGCTTGCGTCACGAGGATCTCACGCGGCGACATCACCTGCGAAACGACCGAGACGTGGCCTCGTGGGAGGCCCGCGCCGGGGCAAGGACCATGACAGCTCCGATCGCGGGGACTTTGCCGCGGGCGTATCGCCCGGAGGCCTGCCACCACCAGTCCACGGCGTTACCTCGCAGGTCGATGCCGCTCAACGCGCGGGCGAATGGGACGCACTCAAGGGATACCGGCAGCCCGACGTCACGCTGTGACACGTCGCCACAACCGGAGAGGACCAGGACCAACAACACACCGAATATCAGCGGGAATCGGCGCATGCGCACTCGTCACGTCATGGCGTGACGGACGGTGACTGCACCGGGAGGCGGAAACAAGTCAAAACCGGGGCGATCAGGTGGTCTTTGACAACCTATCCCGCGTCAGCCCCAGCAAAGTATGTAACACGTAATCGGTGTGAGCTCCGGGCTCCGGACCAGTCCAGCGCACCACGTCCTCAGGCGCTTCGCCATCCATGCGGATGGCCGGCCCAGGGTGAAGGGTTCGCCCAATGAGGGGGTCGTCGATGGACAGGACGGCTTTGCGCGCCAGGAAATGCGGGTCCGCGGCACAATCGGCGATGTCGTAAAGACGCGAACACGGTACCTCCGCACGCTCGAGGATCTCCTCCGCCTCTTTCGCCGGCAAAGTCCGGCTCCACGCAGCGATGGCAGCATCGAGCGCCTCTCGATTTCGGCAGCGCAGGGAATTGGTGGCATACGCGGGATCCGTCGCCAGTTCCGCGCGTCCAATCGCCTTCATCAGGCGAGCGAAAATCAGATCGGAATTGCCGGCGACACACAGAAATTTTCCATCCGCGCAGGGATAGGTGTTGGTGGGCGACGCCGTGGCGATCGCTGCTCCCGCCGGTTGCCGCACGCGTCCATCGAGCGCGTATTCCGGCAACATCCCCTCCATCAGACTAAACACCGAATCGACCAAATTCACGTCGATCACCCTGCCTTTTCCGCCTCCCTGGGCGTCCCGCTCCCACACCGCTGATAGCAGTCCGATCGCGGCGTAAAGGCCGGCCAGGTCGTCGCTGATGGAAATTCCACAGCGCGGCGGCGGGAGATCGGAGACGCCGGCCGGATGCCCCGTCAGGTGGCGCAGCCCGCCCATCGCCTCGCCGATCGCGCCAAAGGCAGGCTTGTCCCGGTACGGCCCGTCCTGGCCGTAGCCGGAAATGCGAGCGATGACGAGCCGAGGATTGACCGCATGCAGGTCTTCTGGCCCGATCTTCAGCCGCTCCAGTTGCCCGGCACGCATGTTCTCCACCAGGACATCCGCTCGACCGGCAAGTTTCAGTAGCGTCTCCCGGTCCTTTTTCAAATCGAGCTCGATCGACAGTTTGTTCCGCCCGTGCACACTGAACCAAACGGAATGCCCGTCCTTGGCTTCGCCCCAGCCGCGGAACGGATCGCCGCCGGGGGGCTCGATCTTGATCACCTCCGCCCCCAGATCGGCGAGGATCCGCGTGCAAAATGGCGCGGCGATGTAGTGTCCCAGTTCCACGACTTTTAGCCCGGTGAGTGGTCCTGGACGTTTTGGCGACATGCGCGCTCTCCTTCCGGCTGACTGTCCCGGCCATGAAAAATTTTTTAGCCGGAGGCCGATATTAGCGATTTCGTTAACATCTTGTTAGTCCTTGTCACGTAATGTTTCGTGCATGGAGCCGGTCTTTCCGGTTTCCTGTTTCCTCCCCGATGTCACGCCCGTCGTGGCGTGACTAACTTTCGGCGGTGTGGCCAATCCCCCGGCCACACCGCCTTTTTTCTCGCGCCGCGGCTTTTGCTTCGCTCTGGCGCTTGATTTTGGCGAGGAACCGGGCCAGCTTTCCCGCATGGTTGAACCCGTCAGCCTGAACACCGCGCGCGACGATACGCTTTGGGCGGTTATCGCCTCCATGGGCCGGACCACTCGAGTGGCCGAGATATTTTCCAATCGCGTCGCCGCCCTGGCGGATAAAGCGTGGCGCGAGCAGCAGGTCCGCGCTTATGCCAACTTCCTCCGGACCTCCACGCAGCCGGCGCCAAGCTATCACATCACACCTATCAAGCGCGCCGAGTTGCCGCGGTCCTGGCGACCGTTGCCGGCCCTGGGGTTCTTGCACGGGAAGATCGTTTAGGCGGGCAGGCCGCTATCCGTAAGCGCGTGATGGCTGATCCAGGTGTTCCAGCAGGCCCGCCTCGACGTCCGCGATATATCCGAGATCGTTTTCCAGCTGCGCTGCTTTGCCCGAATCGGTCTCGCCGTCCGCGATCAGAGCCTCAATTCGCAATGTCATCCTCGATAATGCATGCAGTGCGACCTGGGCGAGATGAGCCGGCAGGTCGTCGTTCGGACCGGCAACCCAATTCTGCCATTCGTCCTGTTGCCGTCGATCACCCTGCTGGGCCAGCGCCA
>JBEKGV010000408.1:0-4982 GCA_050012615.1 Acetobacteraceae bacterium
CAGGCGGATCCGCGCTCTCATTGCTTTGCGACCGCGGAAGTGCTTTCAATGAACTCGCCGATCCATGCGGCGCGCACGGCCTCGACGCGCCAGGCCGAGCGCATCGCGCCCGCGATACAGCGGCCTTCCGCGAGCAACCGCTGCACAGCGCCGATGCCATGCAGACGGACATAACCTTCAACGGGAGTAAAGTCTCCGGCAACACTCAAAGATTCCGGTTTTTGCTGCGCGAACACAAACGTCCGCGGCCCCGAAACAGGTGGCGTCCGGGGTAATCCCGCCAACGCGGTCTGGCATGGCGTCAAATGAATCGGCGCTGGCTTGCCTGGTAGCGCGGGAACCTTCGAGCGTCCGAC
Source organism: Acetobacteraceae bacterium (assembly GCA_050012615.1). Taxonomy (GTDB): domain Bacteria; phylum Pseudomonadota; class Alphaproteobacteria; order Acetobacterales; family Acetobacteraceae; genus Rhodopila. Next base: position 357 of record JBEKGV010000408.1, read on the forward strand.
GGAAAGGTGTTCTCCCTCCGGGCCCCAGCGAGAGACAATAATCCACTCGTACCACGGCTGTCGCTTCGCGGTCGTCACCCTGGCGCGCATGGCCACGACAAATCCGTGGCGGGCTACGGCCGGCATAGGGTGTTGCAGTGTCGAGGCCATCGCGGTCATTGACGCCGCAATGGCGTGATGCCACCGTGATTCAGTAACAAAACCCGATGACACGGGGGTGAATGTGCGCAGCGATCCGGGAATGCTGCCACTGGCCGAGTTGCTCCGTGCCGCGGCCGCCATGCTGATCAGTGGAACGGCCGCGGAGGGGCCGCCGCGGGACCTGCTGGCACGCCTAGATTATTTGGATGACGCAATCGAGCAGGCACCGCACCGGGCGGCGATGCTGCGCGCCGCCTCGGGCTTCAACCGGATTTTCATGCTGGAGCCGGTGGATGCGCCGGGCCTCGTCGCGTTGGGAGCCGAGGTCGACCCCGCCAGCATGGGTGCTCTCGGGGTGCCGCTTTCAAGCGTGTCCGGCACTGGCCTGACATTCCGCGAGGCGTTCGAATCGTGCGTCGGCGAAGGTGTCGAACGTTTGTCTCAGTATGCGACCGGTGAGGACGCCATTCAGCACCTTGTCGCGGAGGAAGCCCTCGCCGGAGCGTCTCCGGCGTTGCGCGGCGTGTGGGAACTGCTGGAGCCGTATCGGCATGATCGTTCCGGATCAATAACGGCATGGACAAACGCCGCCGATCTGGCCGACGGACAGCCCGTGCGTCTGCCGGCCGACATCTGCCTTCGCCGGCCGGCCGAGGAGCGCGACATCGATCCGCCCTGGCCTCTGAGTACTGGCTGTGGCGCGGGACCCGATCATCTGACCGCGGTGCTGCACGGCCTGTTGGAGCTGGTTGAGCGGGACGCCGTGGCACTTTGGTGGCGCGGCGGGCGGCGCGCACGGGTTGTTCCAGGGGATGCCGGAGCCGCGGTTCTCGCGCGGCTGCGCGGTGGCGACAGCCAAAGGCGTACCTGGTTCCTCGACGTCACGACGGATATTCGAGTGCCGGTTGTCGTGGCGGCATCCTGCGATGACGACGGGTTTGGTTTCTGCTGCGGTCACGCAGCCGGGACGACGCTCGCGAACGCGGCGGCGGCGGCAGTGCGGGAAATGGCGCAAATGGAGCTTGCTTACCGCCTCTCGGCCACGAAACGCAGCGTGCGCGGCGAGACTGCATTGAACGAAATCGACCGGCAACACCTGCGGCGCTTTACCGCCGTGAATGTGGCGGCGACGCCGGCACTTCATCCGCTGGCCCCGCCGTTACCATCATGCGACATGCCGGCCGATGATTCCCTCGCCGTACTCGGTGAAGTGCGGCAGCGACTGGGCGTTGCCGGACTTGCGCCGTGTGCGGTGAACCTTACCCGTGCCGTGTTCGGGATACCGGTGGTGGTCGCGGTCTGCCCCGGTTTGGAGCCCGGGATGACATCGCCGCCCGGTCTGCGACTGCGCGCCGCGGCCCAACTTTCCGGCGTCGACCCGACCGGCGCGATCGCGTTGTGACCGCTGCGATGGACGAGATACTCGCCAATCCGAACGAGGAATCCGGTGTGGTCACGCCGCACGCCGCTCAACCGCCGATACTCCGGGTGTCGGTGATCGGCGGCGCGAGCTTTGAGTATGGCGGCCGTGACATCGCTCTGCGAAATCGCAAGGCGCGTGCCATCCTGTCCTATGTCGCGCTGAGCGAAACGGGCGAAGTACAGCGGGAGCGGCTGGCGGGACTGTTCTGGAGCGAGTTCGGCGAGCAGAATGCGCGCACGACGCTGCGCCAGGCAATCCACGAACTGCGCGAGGCAACGCTGGCCGTAGGCTGTGACGCCTTGCTGGGCATGCGGACGTCGGTCGGTCTGCGGCCCGGATCATTCCGGGTCGACTTGAACGAAATGTTGGCCGCGGTCGCGGCGCGCGAGGCTCCCGAGGCGCTGCTGCGCGAGCCGCGAATGGCGGAAACGCTGCTGGCGGGGTTCGATGACCTGGACGCGTCATTTCACGGCTGGCTGATGGCTCGCCGGCAAACGCTGCATGACCGGCTGATCCGCGAACTGGAGGAAGGCTACCGCGATATGAGATTGCCGCGGCGTCGCCGCCGGCGTCTCGCCGAAGCAGCGTTAATGCTGGATCCAACGCATGAGGAAGCCTGCCGCGTGGTGATGAGGGCGGCCGCCGAGACAGGCGAACTGGGCGCGGCGCTGCACGCTTATGATGAGTTGTATCGGCTTCTGGGCGAAGACTACGACATGGAGCCCTCCGTGCCGACGCAGGCGCTGGTGGCGGAAATCAAGCAGGGAAAGTTCGACGCGGTGGGGGCCGTCGAGGAGCCAACCCTGTCATACGAAGCGGAAATGCGGCAAGTCCTGTTGCCCGAGCGTCGTAGCGTGGAGCGGTTGGAAACACGCCCCGTCCCTTCCAAACCCGCCCTGTTCGTCGACAGATTCACGATGAGCGGGGTTGGCGCGGATCAGGCGCATCTGGTTGAGGGATTCCGCATCGAGTTGATCGCCTGTCTGGCGCGCTTCCGGGAATGGTATGTCGCCGGTACGGGCGGCGATCTGACGGAAGAGCATGGAGGTGTTCCGGTATCGTCCCGCTATTCCGTCACCACCACGGCGTATCAAGGTGGTGCGACCATCAATGTCGTGATGGTGTTGCACGAGCGTCCATCCAATCTCGCCGTCTGGGGCGAGCGCTTCGAATTGCGGCTGGACAATTGGTTCGAAGCGCAACAGCGCATTGTCCGGCGCATCGCCGCGACGCTCAAGGTCCAATTGTCGACCGAACGGCTCATGCGGCTGTCGCACATGCCGGACGTATCGCTGGAGGCGCATGACCTCTGGCTGCGGAGCCAACTCGTCATCAGCGGCTTCAGGGTGGGTGACTGGAATCGGACGGCGGAAATGCTGGCGCGAGCGATCGAGCGCGAGCCAGGCTTTTCGCCGTTGTACAGCAGCCTGTCGCAAATGAACAATGTCGTGCATTTCGTGCAACCGGGCAAATTTCGTGACGAACGCAACGCGCTACGCGCGCTTGAACTGGCGCAACGGGCCGTCGCGTTGGATCAGCGGGATTCGCGCGCCCAGTTGTGCCTGGGGTGGGCGTTGGCGTTTTGCCGCAGGTATTCGCAGTCGGAACTGCATATGGAGATCGCCTGCGAATTGAACAGCAACGATTCGCATACCCTGATGTCGTCGGCGATGTTTCACGGGTTTAAGGGCGATACCGAGAGAGCCGTCAAGCAGGCTACCATGGCGCTGGAAATGACATTGGTTCCCACCCTCAGCAATTGGAGTTATCTCACGAACATCCGTTACCTGCACGGCGATTATGAAGGTACGATCGTTGCCGCCGATCGGGCACAGGGTGGGTTACTGACAATGCCGGCCTTTCGCGCGGCCGCTCTGTGCAAACTCGGCCGGATGGAAGAAGCAAGCCTCGACGTTGCCCGCTTTTACGCCAACGTGCGGGTGGCCTGGGCTGGCGAATCGCCGCCAACGGGGGAAATGATTGGCCAGTGGTTGATGCATCTTTACCCCATCAGCAGCGCCGACATTTGGAAGCGTTTGCGGGATGGTATGGCGTTGACCGGGATACCCGTGATGCAACTGACCTATCACGGGTAATCCGGCGGATTGTCAGTCGCAGTTGTTCATGGTGTACTCGCCCATTCGGTCGGCATGAAGCCACATCAATTGTCCCTGGTTCTGGTAAGTCGGGAGCGTTGGCGGGCCACCGTAAAGCTGGTTATAGTAAGGCGGAATTGGATAAGGAACGCCGTTGAGCAGGTCATCCTCAGAACCTTGCATTTTGTTCTTTGATGGTATCCGCAATACCATTGTCTCGTCGTCACCCTGTAGCACAACGACGTTCTTATATTGGGCGGGCATCGTTACTACGATCTGAGCCTGCCCAACCATGTTCTGGAAGTCATTGGACGACATCGCAACGGCGTTGACCTTGACTTTGGTACCGTCGGACCGGGGTACGTCGATCGCTGTCATCGCAGGCAAGCACCAGGGCAGCGGGTTGCCGCTTGCGTCCTTGGCATAAACAGTCTTCGGCCCAGGGGTTCTGCCGGCCTCGGTCGACCAGGTCGTATTGACCCAGAACGTGCGCGGCGGTTGATTAGCCCAGTCGGTATCGACGTAGTTAAGACCAGTCGCCCAACTCTTCACAAGGCGACCCCATTGATCGAGGTCGGAGACCTCGAAGTTCGCGGTGGGTGTTCCGGACATAACGACTAACTCCTGTCATTTGGACGAGATGGATAAGGCAACAAATGGCATTTCCTCACAGTCCGCGCGGCCGTCCCATTCCGGCACCTGGGACTTCACAAGCGTGAATGCCATCGGATACGAGGTCGCCTTGCCAGCTGAACGGCGGACCAAAGAAGTATAAAAACCGGTGAAGATCCCGAGGATCAGGTGGTACGGGCGGCTGTCCACCAGCCGCGATGTTCGCGCTCGCATGCGCGATGCCGTACGCGGTCCCTCCAGCGAGCCCCATATTACTCCCCCTTTGTTCCGCGATACTGTGCGCAGAACATCGTGATTCCAGCGTGAGTCGTTTTTTCTGCTGTCAATGTCCGC
>JBEKGV010000409.1:0-4978 GCA_050012615.1 Acetobacteraceae bacterium
CAGCATGCTGCATTGGACATCGTCACGGGTACGGAGTTCGTTGAACAATTCCTGGCACACCACGGGAGAGCCCCCGAAAACCAGCTCGGGATGACCCAGACTGACGAGCAAAACCTTGCGTCTCAGGCTCATGCCGGCCACCGAATGGATTGACTCATGCGCGCTGAATTGAGGTCGGTGCATCCCACTTTTCTCGTCATTTCCGGGCCTGTGTTCTCGTCACGGCGTGGCCTGTGTTCTCGTCATGGCCGGACCTGGTTTCACGTCACGGCCGTCCCCCGACTTGATCGGGGGATTGACCCGGGCATCTGGCGAGGCACGCGCGGCGATTGATGGCCGGGTCAAGCCCGGCCATGACCTGATTGATTCCCGTGCCGAATTGTCAGTCGTTTCGACGGACGATGTCATTCGGTCACCTTCCCACGCCCGCCGCGGTCATGCATGGCAGACACGGGTTGGGTCCGAGCAAATCAGGCACGATTGTCGCGTCCCACTGCCGGTGCAGCAGCCAGTCATTGAGGATCGCGCCACCCCGCGACGGCTCGGCGCGGAGGGATGGCCGCCGCTCGAAATGCCACATTGGCAACGGATGGATCCAGGCCGGAACACCCCGTTTCAGGCTTCTCAGGCAAAGATCGATATCCTCATGAACCGCGCGGGAATAGTGCCGGGAAAACCCGCCAAGCGTTTCGAACCATGCCCGATCGATGGACATGAAGGTCGCGGGTAAACCGACGACGGGCCGCGCCTCCGCCAGGTGGCGCGCGGCCGATGGTGCCGGATGGGTCACCACCTTCAATTTGACCGCTGTGATTCGCCGCGGGAGATCGTGCGATCTGGGCTGCAAGAACGTCTCTCTATCGAAATAATAGCCGCCGTGCGATAGCGAACCATCAGACTGGTACAACAATCCTCCCAGCAGCCGCGTTTGTTCCATCGGCGCGCCGTCCAGCAGCGCGGAATGGCGCGCGGCCCAATCGGGGAGACGGGGAAGCACGGCCTGGCTCATGAAGATAAGCCGGTCGGAACGGGCGATATCCAGAGCGGCGTCTTCACCGGTGCCGGCGGGATCGCCGCCAGGTTGAAGAACGATGGTCAACGACAGGCCGATGGTCGCCTCCGCGACTCGTGCCGCGCGCAATGCCGGCTCGAACTGTTCCGGATTGGTGACGACGACGATGAACTCATACTCATCCGCGCCGCCGCCCGTCAACGCCAACCGCGGCACGATCTGATCCGCGCCGCCGCGCAACATCGTGATGACCGAACCCCGATAGCGGCTTCGTGACGTGCCGAAGTGCTCGCTCATGAGCCGCGACCTCGCCTGGTCGACGATCAGCCGATTGATGGCGGCGATCTGCACGCCGACATGCTGATCCAGGATGCCGTAAATCAGTTCCGGGTCCGGGTCCGAGGCGGCTGTGCTCTGGATCGCCGCCAGTGCCAGGTCCCGCAGATCGGCGTCGCTGGCGACCATTGGGACACGGCGTAACTGATTCTCGATCCCGCTGGCGAAGTGAAAGGTCGGCGCGTTCGCCTCTTTCGCGTCGATGATGGGCGCCGACGAGCCGCCAACCGGCGCCGCGACCAGCAGGAACCCAAACCGATGGCCCGACGCCGCTTCCAGCGTCCGCTCGACATCGCCCCGCGCGAGGCGAGGAAACGCGGTCCAGTTGTGCCTCGTATCCGCCCGCGTCTCCAGGCTGATCTCGGTCAGTTTGTCGGATCGGTCGTCGCTCCATCCGGTCATGAGCGTCGACCCGGATGGTGAGATGGTCATCGCATCCACCACCACCTGAGGTGCCGCCGGACCGGCATAAACTTCCAGCAACGCGCGGTATTCGACCTGATCCAGGCGCGCCTCCGCGCGGCCGGTCCGCCTGAAATGCGCCAGCCCGGATTCCAGCGAACCCCGCCGTACCGCTTCGGCGATGTCGGGAAAAGCACGCAAATACATCGATTCATCGAACCTGGGATCGATCGGTTCGGCGACCTCAACGCGCGGAACATCGTGTGGCACGGCTCCGTCCTCCGCATCGCGGCGGACGACGGCTCTGACGATACGGGGGCGAGCGGCCAAGCGCGATCAACCGTCAGCCGGGGAAGAATTCAACATCAATCTCCGTTTGGGGATGCCAGGCTACGGCAACCAGGGTCGTCCCGGACGTGTGCCCGGAGACCCGTTTGGATACAACTTGAAATTAGTGATCCTTCCTGGCGTATGCAACCATAGATGGCACACGCGCCGGATTTCCGATCCGAGTAAAAATACCATGAACAGCCAGACCGCACCCGCACCTGTCCCACCCGTTTCGCGCCGTGCCGTCCCGCGCGACGGGATCGAGGCGGCTGTGTACGAGGCGTTCCACGACCTTCTGGACCGGCCACCCGCTTCAGGCGAATGCGCCGAATGGACCGGCAAATTGTCGCGCGGCTTCCCCATCCAGGATTTCCGGGCCGTGCTGGAGGCCGCACCCGAACACGCTTCGCTACGAGCGTTGCGCGACAAAATCCACGCCATCGAGGAAACCGGCCTGTTCGATGCCGTGTGGTACGCCCATCGCTACCCCGACGTCGACGGGTCAGGCATGCGCCCGGTCCGCCATTACGCCGAGCATGGAGCTCGGGAGGACCGTTCGCCCAATCCCTGGTTCGATCCGCGCTGGTATCGTGCCACCAATCGCCTGGATCCACGGGAAGATGCGCTGTCCCACTATGTGTCGTCCGGCGAGGCAGCCGGCCTCCGCCCATCCCCCAATTTCGACCCGTCCTGGTATCGCGCCACTTATTCCCTGGACGTCAAACGATCCGCGCTCGTCGACTTTTCGCGACGGCGGCACACGCGGACTGTGGCGCCCAGTGCGGCGATGTGGCCGGCGCTCGGATTGCCGGAACGGAATTTGTCCGGTGTCGCCGACGATGTGTTCCTGAGCATCGGCGACGAGTTGGCCGACGATCTGCTGCTGCGCGGCGAGGGTCTGTTCGACGCAAATTTTTACGCCCTGCACAGCGCCGACGTGCTGGCATCCGGCGGCGATCTGTTGCGGCATTATTGTGAGTTTGGCTGGCGAGAACAGCGGCAGCCGAATTTTTACTTCGATTGCCGCTGGTATGCCGCCACCAACCCCGAGGTCGCGCAACTCGGCGTCAATCCGCTTGCGCATTATTTGCTGGTGGGGGAGCCTGAAGGCCGGCGGCCCATCGTGTTTTTCGATCCGTCCTGGTATCGAACCGCCTATGACGTTCCGGCGGAGATGTCGGCCCTGGCGCATTTCCTCGCACACCGCCGGGAAGGGCAGGTGTCACCGAACGAATTCTTCGATCCGGTCTGGTATGCCGAGCGAAAGGGTGAGCCTATCCGCCCAGGCCGCGACCCATTCGCCCGGTTTCTGGTCGCCGGTCTGACAGAGGATCACGCGCCGTCGCCGAAGTTCGATCCAGCCGATTGGCGGCGCCGGTCGATGGGCCGGGTCTCACGACATTTCCGGCATTTGCTCAATCCGGCGAGAGACAATCCGCTGGCGCATTATCTGTTGTCGACTTACCGGTAGTGCTTCACGCGTCATGGCCGGGTCGAGCCCCATAGGCGCTAAAGCAAGCCCGGTCATGACAAGTAAAGTGTCGCGACCTACTCCCCAGCCTTCGCCCGCCGCGCCGCGTGACGATCGATCTCCGCCTGCACCGCCGCCGCTGACTGACCAACGAACTGGTCGTGGTGATCGCGAGCGTAAACGTAACTCTCCTGCCGCCATTCCCGAGAGCCCTGGAAATGCGGATGCACATAACGCGCCATCAATTCGTAATGGCGCCGCGTCGCGCCGAAGTCAGCCCAGTTGTGGGCGAGTTCGAGGATGGAGCCGAAACCGCCGGAGCCTTTCAGCAACCGTTCGATATGCGCGATCGCGTCGTCCGGCGTGCCGATACACGCATTGCCGCTCTCGATCATGAATTTGTAACGGTCGGTGATGTCGCCCGGCACGATCGGAAAAGTCGCCACATCGCGAAAATAATCGCAGAAGTGATCCAGGCCGAATTTCACATTCTCACGCGCCTGCTCGCGGGTTTCAGCGATATGGAACAGCGTGACGAGGCGCCATTTCTCGCGGTGCGGCTGATGATGATTGAGACGGGCCTGTTCGCTGTAAAGGCTCCAGTTTTCGACGTGATGCGCCATGGCGTCGTGGCTGGTTCCGCCGATCGACAACAGGCCGATCCCGTGACGCCCGGCGGCGAGCGCACCCGCCGGAGAGCGTGCGGCGGCAACGGCCATTTCCATGACCGGCTGAGTGTAGCTCGGCAGTTGCAACTTGGCGTCATCCAGATTGAACCAGTCGGTCTTTTGTGTGACCGTCTCTCCCTTCAGCAGCGCGACGATGACGTCGAGCGACTCGTTCATCATCCGCCGCTGCTCTTCCGGCCTGATCCCAATCTTCTTCGCATCATGCACCAGCGCTCCTGGGCCTACCCCCAACATCGCGCGGCCGCGCGTCATGTGGTCGAGCTGAACCGCGCGATCGGCCAGAATGAATGGGTTGTGGTATGGCAACGATACCACGCCGGTACCAAGCCTGATATGTTTGGTACGCTCCGCTGCCGCGGCAATAAACATTTCGGGTGAGCCGATGATTTCAAACCCGCCGGAGTGGTGCTCGCCGATCCACGCCTCGTGGTAGTTCAGCTTGTCCAGGTGCTGCAGCAATTCCATGTCGCGTTCCAGCGCGAGCGTGGGGTTTTCGCCGAGGGCGTGAAACGGCGCCAGGAAAATGCCGCTGCGCAGATAGCTCATGGGTCGATCCTTATACGGGTTGGCTTCAGCCTATCACACGTCGAGCCGGTACGTCTCGCCGTCGCGCACGATGCGTCCGGCTGTGGCTCCGGCGAAATGGGTTCCGATCACCAGCACGGGGGAGCCGGCCAATTGTTCGAACATGATGCGGCGGGTACGAATGCCTTGCTCCTTGTCGCTGTCGGCGGTGGT
>JBEKGV010000410.1:0-4976 GCA_050012615.1 Acetobacteraceae bacterium
CATGGGGCGCTCGGCGACCAACGTGATCGGCAACTCGCTGGCCACGGCGGTGGTGGCGAAGTGGGACGGCCAGTTGGTGCTCGATGAAGAAAGCATCGAGATGATCGAAGAGATGGAACCGGCGTGATCCGAGTTCTCCTCATCGCGCTGTTGGTCGCGAGCACGCCCGCCTGGTCACAGGACGCGCTGCTGACCGGAACGCTGAAGACGATCAACGATCGCGGCACGATTTTGGTCGGCGTGCGCGATGCCTCGCTACCCTTTTCATTCTTGAACAAGGCGAGGCAGCCGATCGGTTTTTCGGTCGACCTCTGCCACGGCATCGCGACCGACGTGGCCGCGGCGTTGAATGTCGATTTGCTCGAGCCCGACGCGCCGGCGTGGCAAAAGGGAGTGCGGATCATTTACGTGCCGGTGGCATCGGATGAGCGTCTGTCGAAGGTGATCTCCGGCGCGGTGGATCTTGAGTGCGGATCCACCACGGCGACCGAAGCTCGGGCCAAAACGGTGGCGTTCTCGCCGGTATTCTTTCTGGCGGGAACGAAGCTGATGGTGCGGAAAGATGGCGGCATCGAGTCATATCGCGACCTTGCCGGCAAGACAGTGGTCGCGAGCGCGGGCACGACCAATGGTGACGTCATGAAGCGGCTCGCCGCGCGGGGAACGCCAAAATTCGATGTCGTCGAGGCGCCTGATTTGCCCGCGGCCTATGATGCGCTTTCCGCCGGCAAGGCGGCGGCGTTCGCGTCCGACGATATTTTGCTATCCGGAATGATCGCGACACGGCCGGACGGGAAGGACTTCCACGTGGTCGGCGAATATCTGTCGTTCGAGCCTTACGCGATCATGCTGCGCCGCGACGATCCGGATTTCGCCGATCTGGTGAAGCGGAGTTTTGAACGAATGGCGTCGGAGGGGACGTTGCACGCGCTGTACAACCGCTGGCTAACGAAGCAGTTGCCAACCGGCGAGAATTTGAATTTGCCGATCAGCGCGCAGTTGGCGGAAATGTATCGCGTTCTGGGGGAGCCGGATTAGGAGCGGCTTCCGGAATGGAAATCGCCAAAAAGAATTTCATCTGAGGGAAAAACGGGGCCTCTGAGGGTCTGTCCCGGAAGCAAACGCTACGCCGATAAGAGTTGGACCGAATCCGTAACGGTGCGACCGCATTGCCCCATCTGTTTTCATCCCTTTCTGATCCGCGGCAAAATTCTTACCGTGGACCAGTCTCTGGCGTTTGTATCAGAAAAAATTTGCCGCGGATAAGAAGAGATAAGCAAAGATGCACGCAGATTCTCTCGTGGCCTTGGGCCGATCCGGGGCCATGCAAAAGGGAATTATCCTCAGTTTTGGATGACAGGCTTCCGGACGGATTCAGAGATTCATCTTCGCCGAACGGTCAACCACGCCGACGATCGACCGAAGCAGCGAGAACCTCCGATAGTCTGCCAAAGAATGCGTTGGCGCCCCGAACCCGGGCGGCACGCTCGCTGTCTGGGCCGATCAGTTTCATCGCGTCCTCGGTGATCTCGCGCAGCGAGGCCATCGCGACAATCCGCTGAAGGATGACTTTCTCCCAGGCGTCGTCGTCGATCCGAAAATAGGTCGTGCGCTCGCCCGGCCGGGTTCGCCGCCGGACGAGTTCGCCGACCGTCAAAAGCCGCATGCTGGTGGTGAGCGAGGCCCGGCTCGCACCGATGGCGTCGGCGATCTTACCCGCCGACTGCTCGGGCGGATCGCAGATCAGCAGCCAGCCGAGGATGCGCCCGGTGATCGGCGGCAGGCCGAAATGCTGCGCGAAGGCGGCCGCGACCCGCTCGACCCATTCCTGGATTTGCTCGCTGTCGGCCATGGCCGGGGCTCTTGGCACTGGTATTGGCTTTCAAATAATGCTAACTATTTCAGTATGTGCTGAAATCGTTAGCATCGCAAGCCGGTTCAGCACACGCCTCCGCTGAACGCGGACAGGCGATCATCGAATCAAAGGACACGCAGACATGGCGCGACGCGCTTTGTTGTTGGTCATCCTGCTTGTCGCAGCCGCCGGCGTAAGTGTCTGGTGGTGGTCCACACGCCGCCCCGCGCCTGTCCAGTGGCAAGGCTATGCCGAGGCTGACTTCGTCAAAATTGGTCCGACCCAGTCAGGGCTGCTCACCGCGGTGCGTGTGGCGCGTGGCGAGGCGGTCACGGCGGGCGCGTTGCTGTTCACCCAGGACGAAATCGATGACCGCGCCGCGCGGGACCAGGCCGCGCAACAGCTGACGCAGGCGGAGAACCAGCTAACCAACCTCCTGGAGGCCTCCAAGCCGACGGAAATCCAGCAGGCGGAGGCCAATCTGGCGGACACGAACGCCACCCTGATGCGCGCGACCGGCGACCTGGCGAAGGGCGAGGCGCAGCTCCCGACGGGGGGCGTTTCGAGACAGAGCGTCGATCAGCTTCGCGCCGATCGGATGTCAGCTTCGGCGAAGGTCGACGCATCTCGGGCAGCGCTGGCACAGGCACGCGCGCCCATGGGCCGGGACGGGGAAATCGACGCACAGCGTGCCAACGTCGCTGCCTTCCGTTCCGCGCTGGCAATGGCCGAGTGGCGGCTCTCGCAACGCCGGGTCGTCGCACCCGCGAGCGGGCGGATCGCCGATGTGCTGGCCCGCCCAGGAGAGACGATGACGGCGGGGGCGCCGGTGGTGTCGTTGCTGCCGCCGGAAAATATCTTCGTGCGGTTCTTCGTTCCGGAGGCGGTGGTCGCGACCATGCATCTGGGCGATCCCGTCGCGCTTGCCTGCGATGGCTGTGCCGTCGGCCTGACCGCGCGGATCTCCTTCATATCGCCGCAGGCGGAATATACCCCGCCGCTGATTTACAGCGAGGCGAACAAGAGCAAACTGGTGTTTCTGCTCGAGGCCCGGCCTCGACCGGAAGACGCCGCTCAGCTCAATCCCGGCCAGCCGATCGTGGTGCGGCCTGTCGAGCGGCCGACATCATGACAGCGGAACGGGAACTCGCGAACAATGGCCGCGATCTCGCGAACAATAGCCGCGATCTCGCGATCGACGTGCATGACCTCCATAAAACTTATGGCCCGCGCAAGGTCGTCGACGGCCTGACTCTCGCGGTGCGTTCGGGCGAAGTTTGCGGCTTTCTCGGTGCCAACGGCAGCGGCAAAACCACCACGATCCGAATGCTGTGCGGGCTGGTGAAGCCGGATGGCGGAGGCGGCACATGTCTTGGGCTGGACATCATCCGCGACGCGCCGAGGATCCGGCTCCAGGTCGGTTACATGACGCAACGGTTCAGCTTCTACGAGGACCTCACGGTCGGCGAAAATTTGGATTTTGTCGCCGCCGTCTACGATCTCCGCAATCGCCGGCAGGCCGTGACGGCGATCATCGACCGGATGGGGCTCGCCGACCGAAGGGACCAACTGGCCGGCCAATTATCGGGCGGCTGGAAGCAGCGCCTCGCCCTCGCCGCCTGCATCCTTCACGAACCGAAGCTGTTGCTGCTCGATGAGCCGACGGCGGGCGTGGATGCCAAGGCGCGCCGCGAATTCTGGGATCTCATCCACGATATGGCGGCCGACGGGCTGACCGTTCTGGTATCGACGCACTACATGGATGAAGCGGAACGTTGCGCTCGCATCGTCTACCTGTCCGACGGCAAAATCGTGGTGCAAGGGGCGCCGGAGGTAGTGGCGAAGGGAAGCGGACTGGTGACGTTCGAGGGCACCGGCGCAAACCTCGATCTCGCCGCGCGCAAGCTGCGCTCGATGGAGGGCGTCGAAGCCGCGGCGGTGTACGGTTCGGCACTGCATATCGCGGGCATGGACCGGGCGGCGTTGGAACGGGCGACGAATTCTCTGAACGGCGACGGTGGGCTGGTCTGGCGCGAGGTCCCGCCACAACTTGGCGATGTCTTCATCCATTTGCTGAGCCAGAAGGCTGAGACGATGCCATGACCGGGTTTTCCTTCAAACGTTTCCTCGCGGTTCTGCGCAAGGAATGGATCCAGGTCCGGCGCGATCCTTTCACCCTGCAAATGATTGTCGCGTTGCCGGTCATGCAGTTGTTTTTGTTCGGCTATGCGATCAATGCCGATCCCAGGCATCTGCCGACCGGCCTGCTCTCGGCCGATCATTCCAGATACGAGAGAACGATCCTCGCCGCGATGAAGAACACCGGATATTATGATATAAAAGAACTCGCATCCGAGGCGGAAGCGGATCGCGGCATCGCCGACGGCGAACTGCTGTTCGTCGTGAACATTCCGCCCAATTTCGCGCGGTCCGTCGATCGCGGCGAAAAACCCGCGATCCTGATGGACGCCGATGCGACCGATCCGTCGGCGATCGGCAACGCGGCGGCCGCTTTGGCTTCGTTGACCGCCGCATTGGACAGGGACCTGCCACCTTCGATGCAGTCCCGATCCGCCGGCCTGCCATTTCAGTTCGAATTGCACGCTCGTTATAACCCCGAACAGCTCACCGTCATCAACATCGTCCCCGGGCTTATCTGCATCGTGCTGACCATTTCGACATTGTTCGTGACGACGTTGTCGATCACGCGCGAAACAGAGCGCGGCACGATGGAGAACCTGCTCGCGATGCCGGTCCGGCCGATCGAGGTGATGCTCGCCAAGGTCGTGCCCTACATCCTCATCGGCTACGTTCAGGTCGTTCTGATCATGGCGATCGCGGCGGTGGTGTTCGGCCTGCCGATCCGTGGCTCCCTCCCATTGCTGACGCTGGCGCTCGGACTGTTCATCGCCAGCAACCTCGTGCTCGGCATCACCTTTTCGACGATCGCGCGGAATCAGATGCAGGCGATTCAGATGGCGCAATTCGTTTTGCTGCCGTCATTCCTGCTATCGGGGTTCATGTTCCCGTTCAAGGGAATGCCGGTCTGGGCGCAATGGGTCGGCGAATTTTTTCCGGTCACCCATGCGCTGCGGATCGTGCGCGGATCGTTGCTAAAGGG